>QGUR01000416.1 GCA_003242205.1 Chloroflexota bacterium
CTGACAGGTGAAGCGGCGACCACCGGTAACTTCGCCATGGACCGGGCCTTCCCCGACGACATAGCCCCATTAACAGGGGATGAACTTGCGGCATACCTTGAGACAAATCTAAAAAACGTAGCACTCACTAATTCCGGCTTTTCCTCGATCATCATTGCGAATCAAACAGGCGAAATTTTGTTTTCGAATGCTATCGATCTTGAAAGCGGGGAAAGCATTGAACTGCCCGCGCAACTGCTCGACCATCTGGGGCCAGACAGTCCGTTACTGAATAATGATGCGACAGGCGTCGATGGTTTTATCGGCTTGCCTTCAGGCATCCTGCAAGTATCATCCCGCCCGCTTCCCGGCGATCCGGTCGCGGGCATCTTTATCTGGGGCCGCTATGTCGATGAGCGCCTCGTTGGTCAGTTGTCGGATCGGCTCGAACTGGACATCGACATCCAGCGACTTGACACGCCGCCAGTCACTGAAGCCATTGCGACAGCACAGGAACCATTGCGACAGCTGAATGACGCTGTCCACATCCTCGATAACCAGACAATCGTCGGATACATAGACTTCAACGATATTTATGGCCGGCCCCTGTTTGCGCTGCGCCTGACGATGCCACGCGAAATTCACCAACTGGCTGCGTCGAGCATCAATACGGTTCTGATTGTCATTCTCGTGTCGGGCAGTATTGCCACGCTCGCCGGACTGGTGTTTTTGGACAGAAACATCTTCCGGCGGCTGAGTGCAGTGAACGATGTGGTCGCCAGAGCTAGCGCAAGCCCGGACGTGTCACTCCGCGCGCCCGCCAAGGGTAGCGACGAGCTGGCGCAGCTTGCGCGCGGCGCTAACACCTTGCTGGACCGGCTACAACAGGAACGGGAACAGACCCGCAACGAGATAGAGCGACGCACGGCCACCCTGACCGAGCTACAGGCTCATCTGGAATTCCTGCTGTCCACAGTACCGGCGGTCATTTTCAGTTTTGACCTGACGCGGAACTGGAAACCCACGTTTATCAGCCAGAATATCCGCGAGATCACCGGGCGCGACGCCGGTTATTTTCTGGAAAGCCCGGCACGATGGAAGCAACAAATCTATCCAGAAGATCTTGAGCCGGTGACGGCCCAAATCATGGCAGGCATGGAAAAAGGCGGCTGCGATTTCGAGTTTCGCATCACCCACGAGAACGGCGAATACCGCTGGGTGCGCGGTGCAATCCGGTTTGCGCCAGATGATCACGGCCAGCCGGTGAAGTCGGTGGGCTACGTCATTGACGTATCGGCGCTGAAAAACAGGGAACAGGAGTTGTGTGAAGCCCTCAAATACCAGCAGGAGCTCAACCGGCTGAAGTCGCAGTTCGTATCGCTGATTTCACATGAGTTTCGCCTGCCGTTAGCGATCATTCAGACGAGCGTCGACACGGTGAACCTCTTTGGCGACCGCATCACGCCGGACCAACGGAAAAAACAGTTCGCTCAGATCAAGCGACAGGTGCAAATGCTGTCCAGTCTGGTAGACGATATTCTGCTGGCCGGGCGCACCGGCCACATGCCTGTGGGAGCTACGCGGGCCACCTGCAACCTGAAGCAACTGCTTGAAGACTTAATCGCCGAAGCGCGCGCAACTGCGAAAGACCACGATATCACCCTGACGATCATCGGCGATCCCATTCCGGTCTGGATCGACAGAAAACTCATCAGCCGGGCGGTGAGAAACCTGCTGGCCAATGCCATCAAATTTTCACCGCCCATGAGCCATATCGCCGTTAGCGTACACTATATGGCGAAAGGAATCGAAATTTCCGTCAGCGACGAGGGCATCGGCATCGCGCCTGAAGATCAGAAATTCCTCTTTGAGGCGTTTCACCGAGGCAAAAATGTCGGCGATATCCCCGGCGTCGGTCTGGGACTGGCGATTGTGAAACAGGCGGTAGACGCGCACAACGGCACCATCAGTGTAAAAAGCGAACCGAATGCGGGCAGCGTCTTTACCCTCCATATCCCGCTGGCCGAAGCGGTTGAACAGGCTCCGCAACAGCTATAACCAACGGCGCAGCCAGCGTCAGCAGCCCATGAACGGAACAGACCTCGGCGAGTATGTCCGAGGTCTGTTGACATGCCATGCGTAGACAGAACAGTATCAGGCTTCAGGGGTACTTTCGACAAGCGGCGCGTATGTTTTGGCCTCTTCGCCCGGTGGCGGCGCAGGGCTGGCAGTATCCTCACCACCAGCCTCATCGCTGACCGGCGGTTGTGTTTCCCCACTCTCGCCAGATAGCAACGACTCAGTACCACTAGCGTCAGGCGGCGGCTGGCCCGGCTGATCACCGCCATCGCCGGCCGGCGGTTGTGGCGGCATTTCACCATTCGGGACGATTGTGTTGCTCTCCCCCGTGTCGCCGTCGCCTATGCCGCTCTGGTCAGCGGGCGGTGTTTGCGTAGGCACGATCTGGCCGGCTGGCTGCTGGTTATTCATACTGGCTTCTTTCGTATCCTCGCCGGACGCCGATCCCGGCATATCCTCTCCGCCAGCACCGGCAGGCTCGTCCGCGCCTAAACCACCGGCGTCCTCGCTTAGGATAGTTGCATCCAGCATTGGCTCCGGCGTAGTTTCCGGCATGACAGAGTCGATTTCGGGCGTTGTTTCAGGATACGGAGCAGGCTCAGGCGTAGTCTCAACACCCGCCATCACAACCGGCGGTTCGCTCGTCGCTGTTTCCACAGGCTGGCTGTCGCGCTCATCATTCGGCCCGACATCCGGGACACTGTTATCGCTCGTTCCGCCGTCTTCAGCGCCCACTTCGCCCACATCAGCGCTCATCAGCATTGGCTGAAGCTCGTTCGCCAGCGTCGTCAGGGTTGAGACGGTTTCCTCGCCGACGATGATCGCGAACATGCCTCTCAGCGTCAGCCAGAAATTGGGCGCGACTTCCTGTGCCTCGTCCTGAATGGACAGATCGACATTCACCGGTGTCTCCCCGAAGGCGCTGAAATCGAGCGTATCGTCACCCTGCGACTCGATCGTGAGGCTGCCGGTCATCACATCGAACACGAACAGGTTCTTGCCCGTACCTCCCGTCAGCGTGTCATTGGCAGCCAGATACCATAGATACAACGTATCATTGCCCGCACCGGCATCAACGTAATCAGCGCTTCCATCGCCCCACAGTTCGATTACGTCGTCGCCGTCACCGCCATAGATGGTGTCGTTCCCATCGCCATCCCAAATGGTGTCGTTGCCCGCCCCGCCATTGAAGATATTGTTGCCTGTATAGTCGACCAGGAAGTCATCCCCGTCGCCGCCGTCCAGATAATCGTCGAA
>QGUR01000101.1 GCA_003242205.1 Chloroflexota bacterium
CTGGCTGTCAGTTCGTCCGATTGTATCGTTTCCAGGGGCGTGTCTTTCCCCGGCTCGGGCCGCCGACGACTACGCTGGGGATGCCGAGCCATGTCGCCACGCGCGCGTCGCTCATCAGGCCGCGCACTGCGTCCTGCTGGTAGGGGATGCCACTCGCGCGGGCCACCAGTTTCAGATGTTCGCGTAACCGGGGATGGGCGTGCCAGCCGTTCAGTCCGCTGACATACAGGTGGCTCAGCAAGACCGGCCCCTGGCCAAGTGCGACCGGGCCGCGCCCGCGCGTGTCAGGGGTGTCATAGCTCACCGTGCCGTCGACGAATAGCGCGGCATGGGGCCTGATCCCGGCCAGCGCGTGATACGCTCCGGCGCACGTTGTCTCCTCCTGAGCGCTGCCGACCAGATAAATCGCGTGATTTTCCGGCGGCTGAAGCGCCTCGGCCAGCGCAAGCAGCACGGCGCAACCGGCGCGATCATCGAGATAAGGGCTGGCGTATAAGCCGGATGCCATACGGATTGTTGCCGGAGCATAGGTGATCGGCGTCGTTATTTCCACATCGACGCCGGCCCCGACTTCGATATACAGGTCTTCAGCGTTGGCGGGCGTTGTGTCGCCCGGCTGCGCCAGATGCTGGGAGCGCACGCCGATGACACCGGGTCTGTCACCCACGCGCACCGCCGCTGCGGGCAGCGCTTTGAAATTGACGCCTCCAACCGGCGTGATGCTCAGCGTACTGTCGCCGTTCACCTGTTTGACCATCAACCCGACAGTGTCCAGATGAGCGACCACGGCCACACGGCGCTCGGCATCGGCAGGGCCGAAGCGGGCGACTACATTGCACAGGGAATCGACGGTGACCGACTCGGCGCGCTGTCTGAGGCGATCGCGCATCAGCGCGGCGATTGCGTCCTCATGACCCGAAATGCCCGGAACAGCCGTCAGTTCGGCAAGCAGCGTCGTAAAGTCGGGTGGCGGAGGCATCACGTGGCGGTCTGCTAGCACAGCATCTGGCGGTAGAGGTCGTAAACGCCTTCCATGTCGATCCGGGTCACGATCTCCACATTAGGCAGCTTGCCCGTCGCCTTGCCATAGTCGATGACCGTTTGGCCGCGCGTAAGCGAACCGTGCAGCTCGACCGTGACGTAGCGGGTTTCGCTTTCCCTGATCAGGCCGGGTTCCAGCGTTATGGCCATGGCAAGCGGATCGGGGATCAGGAAACCGTCATACTGTTCCGCACCATCGCGCAGCAGCCGGACCAGCGTCGCTCCGATCCCGGCGCAGAAAGTGCTGCGATCCGTGGTCGTTGCCAGCAGGTCATCGTAGATACTCCACGGTAGCGGATGGGCGAGGGTGGTCTCCCACGAAACCATGCGGATGTTTGAAAAGGCGTCCAGAACGATGAAGGCAGCTTCCGGGTCGCAATAGATATTGAATTCCGCTGTCACGTTTTCGGTGTTGCCCCGCGCCGCAATCGCGCCGCCCATAAACGTCAGCTGGCGGATTTTCTGGGGAAAAGTCGGGTCCAGACGAGTCGCCAGCGCGATATTGGTCATCGGCCCCAGAGCCACCAGCGTTAGTTCACCGGGATAGCGGTTGGCGAGTTCGACCAGAGCGGCGGCTGCGGCTGTGCATTCCGGCTTGCGGGCGGATGGTTTTCTTCCCGGCCAGTCACCCAGACCATCCTCGCCGTGAATGTGCGCGCCCGCGGGCTTCCAACTGGCGACCAGCGGACGGTATGCGCCGGGATAGACCGGAATATCTGCATCAAACAGGTCGAGAACGGTGCAAACATTCGGGACAACCTGATCGAGATGCACGTTGCCGGTCACGGCAGTGATCGCTTCAACAGTGGCATTGGAATGGGCCAGCGCCATCATGATGGCTTGGGCGTCGTCAATGCCAGCATCGGTGTCAATAACCAGACGCACGATGAAACATCCTTGCTTCAGTAACGAATTGCGGCCGCGTAGCGTGACTACTTTAACATGCGCGGCGTGCGCCGAAAAGCGGATCAGTCCCGCAACATTTGGCGACGGTCCGCTGCCCCTTGCAACTTCTATAAAAGGCCGTAATACGTGTTTGACCTGCGCGTAACATCGCGTTATCTTCAACGCGTCTTACTTGGACCTGCCCTGTTGTTTTAAGGAGAGGCTCGAAAAATGTCTCGTTTTAGAATGCTCGTCGTGTTCATGTTGCTACTGGTGTTGGGTGTGAGCGCCACCTCCGCCATCGCGCAGGATGAGGGGCCGCTGCGGATTTCGTATGTCGTCAACGCGGTTCTCGGCGACAAGTCCTTCTTCGACTCGGCGCAGCGCGGTATGGATCGCGCTATGGACGACTTCGATGTTGAAGTCAACACCATTGAGCTCGGCACCGACCCCGCCAACTGGGAGCCCGGTCTGGATGATGCGATGGCCGACGTGGACAATTACGACATGCTGATCGTCGGCACGTTCCAGATGGTCGATTTCCTGGCCGAACGCGCCCACCTGTACCCCGACAAGTATTTCATCCTGTTCGACACCGCCGTACCGTATGACGATCCCGAAGTCTGTGTTGATGGCTGCCAGAACGTTTACTCGGTGCTGTACGCACAGAACGAAGGCTCGTTCCTGACCGGCGTCTATGCCGCGGCGATGACGCAGTCTGGCCTTGAAGGCACGAATCCCGACCCCATCATTGGCGTGATCGGCGCGCAGTCCATTCCCGTCATCGACGACTTCATCGTCGGCTACGAGCAGGGTGCCTGCCTGGTGAACCCGGACATCACGACCATCGTCCAGTACGTTGGCGGCGCTGCCGCGTGGAATGACCCGGCCCGCGCCAAGGAAATCACGCTGGCGATGTACGAGCAGGGCGCGGATATCGTCTTCAGCGTGGCCGGTGGCTCTGGCGTCGGCATGTTTGAAGCTGCTGAAGAGCAGGGCCGTTACGCGCTGGGCGTCGACTCTGACCAGGCAACCATCATCATGGATACCAATCCCGACCAGGCGCAGCGCATTCTGACGAGCATGATGAAAAACGTCGACAATTCGCTCTACCGCGCCGTTGACCTGTTCCTGAAGGGTGAGCTGGTGTTTGGTCAGGCCGAAGCGCTCGGTATCGAAGAACTCGGTGTCGGGCTGGCGTACAACGAAATCTACGAAGAAAACACGCCTGAAAACGTCAAGGAACTGATCAAGGCGGTTGAACAGGCGGTGATCGCGGGCGATATCGAGATCGTCAGCACGCTCGATCCGGAGAACCCGTGGCAGGTCGGCGCTGGCTGCGACGCGATGCCCGCGGCCAACTTCGACGTCTCGGCATACCTCGGCGAAGAGTAATCACGATAGCGTATCACGGTATCTGGGGCAGGCCGGTTGGTCTGCCCCAGACGCTATGCTGCGCGCCTGACCGTTTTTGAATCGGGCCGTTCGGTTTACCGGCCCGGAACTGCTAGGAAAAATTGATGTCGTGTTTTAACCCTGACAGGTGGTGTCATGGCGTTCCTCGAAGCGCATGAGATTGTCAAGGTTTATCCTAACGGCGTCGTCGCCAATCAGGGGGTAAACCTGGCTGTCGAACGCGGCGAAATCCACGCGATTGTCGGCGAAAACGGCGCGGGCAAATCCACTCTGATGAAAATTCTTTACGGGCTGGAGACGCCGACTTCCGGCGTTATCCTGCTCGATGGCAGGCAGGTGACCATCGAAACGCCTCAGGACGCTATCGATCTGGGCATCGGCATGGTTCACCAGAATTTCATGCTGGTCGATTCGTTCACGGTCGCCGATAACATCGCGCTCGGTCGGGAAAACCGCCGTTTTCTGTCGGTCGACCGCCAGAAGGCGATACGCGATACCGAGGCGCTTTCGAAAGCCTATGGCCTGTACGTCGATCCGACCGCGCGTATCGACAGCGTACCGGTCGGCATGCGCCAGAGGGTTGAGATTCTGAAGGCGCTATACCGCGGCGCGGAAATTCTGATTTTGGACGAACCAACGGCGGTTCTGACGCCGAAGGAAACCGACGATCTGTTTGTCGCTATTCGCCGCCTTGTCGACGAGGGCAAGACGGTGATCTTCATCACCCACAAGCTGCGCGAAGTGATGGAAATCTCCGACCGCGTGACCGTGATGCGCGACGGACGCAATGTCGGCAGCGTGAACACCCGCGAAGTCACCATTCCCGAGCTGGCGCGCATGATGGTCGGGCGTGAGGTGTTTATGCAGGTGAATCGCCCGCCCGTGAAGCGTGGCCGCGCCGTGCTGGAAGTCGAAGGGCTGACTTACGCCAACGAGGCCGGACGCACGCTGGTCAACCATCTGACGTTCAACGTCTACGCTCATGAAATCCTCGGAATTGCCGGTGTTGAAGGCAACGGTCAAACCGAATTGGTTGAGGTGCTGACCGGTCTGCGTAACGCAACCGCTGGCGATGCCCGCGTCAACGGCAAGTCGATTATCGGTCAGGGGCCGCGGCGAGTGCGCGAAGCAGGGGTGGCTCACATTCCGGAAGACCGCCTGACAAACGGAGTCGCGCTCGATGCCAGCATCGAGGATAACCTGATCGTTGACAGCTATTATCGTGCTCCGTTCACGCGCTCGGGCCTGCTGTCGCTCGGCAAAATTCGGGAACACGGTCAGGCGCTCATCCGGCAATTCGGCATTGTCACGCCGAGCGGCGAGGTTCCTGTCGGTTCGTTGTCCGGCGGTAACATGCAAAAGGTGATCGTCGCCCGCGAATTTTCGTCCTCTCCGGTGCTGCTGATTGCAGCCCAGCCGACACGCGGCGTCGATATCGGCGCGATTGAGTTCATTCATCAGCAATTAATCGATAAACGCACTGAAGGGCTGGCGATTCTCCTTGTATCGGCGGACTTGCAGGAAGTGATGAAACTGGCCGACCGGATTATGGTGATGTACAACGGCGGCTGCGCCGGCATTTTTGAGAACACGCCTGATCTGACCGAACACACGCTGGGTATGTATATGGTCGGCGCCGAACAACAGGACGCCGCGGAAATGGAGCGGGCGCGATGA
This sequence comes from Chloroflexota bacterium, assembly GCA_003242205.1. GTDB lineage: Bacteria > Chloroflexota > Anaerolineae > Aggregatilineales > Phototrophicaceae > ZC4RG36. Next base: position 5,020 of record QGUR01000101.1, read on the forward strand.
CGGCACAACGCGCCTATCGACGACTTTGGCTGGCTTTGCTGGCGCTGCTCGTTGCCGTTGGCGTTACCTACGCCATTAGTTTTCGCATTTTGGGCGGTGGCAGTAACCTCGATGAATTTGTGGCCGCCATGACGGCCGTTCCCGATTATCAGAACGTGTTGCTGGTCAACGCGCTGGTCGGCATCAGCGTCGCCCTGTTCATTTACGAACTACGCTGGAATGCGGTGCGTGTGGTGGCGACGGTAGCTATCGCGCTGGCCCTCGGCTATCTGATGACGGCGATTTTCAACCTCGATAACGCCAATCGTTTCACGCGTGGCGAGTTTCGTGTAGCCATTGAGTCGGACGCCGAGCCGGTCGAAAACGATGATGTCGAGCTTGAGTATGGCCAGCGACGCGGCGACGAATTCAACCGCGCGGGAGTTGCCGAACCGTTGCGCCAGGCCGAATATCGTTTCGAAGGCCGGGCTGGCGATGAGGTCACCGTGCTGGCATATGCCGCCAACCGGCGTTCACTTGTCAATTTGCAGGCGTCGCTGATCGGGCCGGATGGCGAAACGCTGGCTTCGGCGACCTCGGCGACGGAAGCGCAACTTGACGCTTACGATGATCTGGTCAGCGAGCGCGACGCGGTCATTGAAAACGTTACGCTGCCCGCCGATGGCATTTACACGATTTCCGTGTCGCCGGAGCCGCTCCCCGGCGATCTGATCGTGTCCGAAACGCTGGCGGCGACTAATCAGGCTTACGAAGCGTTCCTGCTTGGCCCGTTGGGCCGCGTGAACCGCTGGGCCGTGTGGATTCAGGATGCGCTCTCGCTGATTCTGGTCGGTCTCGCCATCGTGATCGTTTTCCGGGCGCGGCAATTCAGTCTGGGCGCGGAAGGGCAGATTTACCTCGGCGCGCTGGCAGCCGGCGTCGTCGTTCTCAACACCAGCGCCTTGCCCGGAATTTTGCTCATACCGCTGGCGCTGCTCTCGGCTATGGTCGTCGGGTTTCTGTGGGGGCTGGTTCCGGGTGCGCTCAAGGCTTATCTGGGCGCGAACGAGCTGGTTGCTACGTTAATGCTCAATTCCGTCGCCATACGCTTTTTCGATCTGGTGCTGACATATCAGCTTAAACCGGCGAATGTCGGTTATGTCGTCTCCGAGAACTTTCCGGATCATTCGGTGTTGCCGGTTATCGTCGGCGGCACGCAGGTCACCGTGGCCGTGTTTCTCGTGATTCTGGCCGTGATCGCCGTGTGGCTGCTGATCACACGGACGCCGCTGGGATACGAGATTCGCATGATCGGCGCGAATATCCGCTTTGCCGATTATGGCGGTGTGAATACCCGGCGCACGATCATGCTGGCGATGGCGGTGAGCGGCGCGATTGCCGGGCTGGTCGGCGCGCATCTGAGCATGGGCATTCACCGGATGCTGATTCTGAACATCTCGGTTGGTCTCGCTTTTGAAGGCGTAGTCGTCGCGCTGCTGGCGCGCAATAACCCGCTGGTTGTGCCGTTTACGGGTCTGCTGTACGCCTATCTGCGCGCGGGCGCGCAATTCATGGAGCGCGACGCCAACGTGAGTTTTGAAGTCGTGCGTATCATTCAGGCAGTGATCATTCTGCTCATTACCGCAGAGGCATTTATCACCTTCTTCCGGCGTCGTCGTTCGCCGCGCCGCGACACGGTGTTGCGAGGGCAAGGGCCGGAACAGCAGATGCTGGAAGTAACGACGCCCGCCGCCGAGGAGAAAGCCAGTGTTTGAGTCGGTTGTTCAGGGAATCTTCAGCGCGGCATTTTTAGCCGCGATGCTGCGTGTGGCGACGCCTATCCTGCTGCCGTCGCTTGGCGCGCTGCTGTCGGATCGCGCTGGCGTGATCAACATCGGTCTGGAAGGCATGATGCTCGGCTCGGCCTTTACCGGCGTCATCGTCAGCGCCTATTCGCTGCAATGGTTAGGGCCGGAAACCGGCGCGGCGCTTGGGCCGTGGCTTGGATTGCTGGCGGGTGTTGCGGTAGCGGTGTTGATGGCGCTGTTGCTCGGCTTTTTCCATCTACGGCTTAAGGCGGATCTGATCCTTTCCGGCATTGCGCTCAATATCCTCGGCTCGGCGGCGACGGTCGCGATCATGTACGAACTGACCGGCGACCGGGGCAACACCAGTAACCTGCGCAGCCTGGTCGTGCCTTTTATCCAGTTGCCATCATTCATCAACGATATCCCCATCGTCGGGCCGTTCATTTATGGCGTTTTCAATAACCAGAGCGTCATGACGTGGGTGGCGTTCCTGTCGGTTGGGGTGGTGTGGTACGTGCTTTACCGGACTCCTTTCGGTATGCACCTGCGCGCTGCCGGCGAAAACCCGGCAGCAGCGGAGTCGGTCGGCATTCGCGTTGTGCGAACTCGCTACATGGCGCTGGTCCTGAGCGGTGTTTTCGCCGGTCTTGGCGGCATTCACATGAGCATGGGGTATCTCAACCTGTTCCAGCGTGACATGACCGCGGGCCGGGGCTTCATCGCGCTGGCCGTGCCGCTGCTCGGCGGCAATCATCCCATCGGGACGGGGCTGGCGTCGCTGGTGTTTGGCTTTTTCGACGCGCTGGCGATCCGTATCGGTTCGCTCCAGATTCCGTCGCAGGTTCCACAGATGATTCCGTACATTGCGACGGTCATGGCGCTGGTGATCTACGCCCTGCAGGCCCGGCAAACTCTGCGCGTGCGAGCGCTGCGGGCCGCCGAAGGCGAGAATTTTAATGCGCCGCGCTGGCGGGCGATCCAGCGGCTGAGCGTGCTGCACGTGTTTCTCGCGATGATTGCGGTCATTGGCCTGATCGTCAGCGCCAATCTGCTGGCGGCCCCGAACGCTTTCGGCGGCCCGGACTCGGCCAATCCGCTGGCTGCCGGCATTGGTGTCATATCGATCATTCTCATCGCCGCCAGCGCGCCGTTTATCGCGCGTGTAGAGCGCACGGCCAGCCACGCTCTGTTGAGCGCGGCAGTCTCGACGCTATCGCTGGCGGTATATCTCGGTTTGTTTCTGGCGCTATTCTTCGAGGTTGGCGTCGCGCTGGCCATCGGTGCGATACTTGGCGCTGCTGTCTGGCTGGTGCTGGGCGGCCGGCGGCTGATCCAGCGCGATCAACGGTTAGCGCCTGCGACCTCATAATCCATTTGGAGATCGACTTGAAACGGCTAAAAGAGAAAATCCTTGGCGGCCTGTATGGTCAGGCATTGGGCGATGCCTGGGGCATGCCGGCCTATTTCGACCCGGACCAGACCTGGGATGCTTACGGAGGCTGGATCGAAGGCTTCTTGCCCGGCCCGGACGATCACGAGGTCCATCAGGGCTTGCCTGCCGGGCGTATCACGGACGATTCGGAGCAGGCGTTCTCGCTGGCGCGCGCTTATATCGCGCATGGCGGCGTGACTCTGGAAGCGACCGTCGAAGCAATCGTCGACTGGTATGACCGCACGGGCGGCGATACGTCGAAGTATGTCGGCCCCAGCACCCGGCGCGGCGTGCAGGCGCTCAAGCGTGGCGAAGACCCGCACACCACCGGCCGCATGGGCGACACCAACGGGGCGGCCATGCGCGTTTCACCGGTCGGGTTGCTGCATCCGGGCGACCCGATGGGCGCGATTGAAGATGCGGTGATTTCCTGCATTCCCACGCATGGCACAAATGTCGCCATTTCCGGCGCGTGCGCTGTGGCGGCGGCGATTGCCGTGGCGCTGATGGATGACGCGACAATTGACGCTGTGGTCGCCGCCGGGCTGCTTGGCGCGGAACTGGGGCGGCAGCGCGGCAATCCATGGCTTGGCGCGTCGGTGACGCGGCGCATTGAAATGGCGGTTTCCATCGCCCGCAGTTCGTCCGATGCGCGCGCGCGATTGCGTTCCATGTACGATATCGTTGGTACATCGCTGGCCATGCCGGAAACGGTTGGCTCGGCGTTTGGCGTGTTTGTCATGGCCGATGGCGATCCGCAGCAGGCTGCCATTTATGCCGCCAATCTGTCGGGCGATGCCGATACCGTTGGTGCGATTGCCTGCGCCATCGCCGGCGCTTACAGTGGGATCGAGGCCATTCCGCAGGCGATCATCGACACCCTCAATCAGGACGAAATCATGGCGCAGTACGATGTGCCGGCGCTGGCGGAAGGCATCTATGCACAGGCTGTAAAGCGATGAACGGACGAGTTGTCGCGGTTGGCGATCTGGTTCTCGATCTGATTGTGCCCGTTTCGCTGCCGGTTGTGCCGTCAGGCCACCAGCATGTCGAATTTCTGCGCGTGGAACCGGGCGGCGCGGCCAATTTCATGATGGCCGCCCGGAATATCGGGCTGGAAGTCGCGGCCGTCGGGTCGGTCGGCGACGATTTGTTTGGCCGCCAGTTGGTTAAAGCGCTGAATGACGCCGGGATTGAGACCACGGGTATCGCACTGACGCCGAACGCGCAGTCCTCGGTCGTGCTGGTGCTAACCGACCAGCAGAGCGGCGAGCATGTGTTTGTCGGCCACTACAGCGAAGGCCCGGAGGCGGTCTTTAACGACGCCATGGAGCTGGCCATGGCTCATGCCAACGCCGTGTTTGTCGCCGGCTACACGTTGTGTGAAAAACGTACGCTGGCGCTGACGAAGGCAGCCGTTGGGTATGCCAGAGAGCTGAACATCCCTGTTTATTTTGATGCCGGGCCGATGGTGGCTGCCGCGTCTCCGGAGGATATCGTCTGGGCGCTGGCCAACAGTGACGTGCTGCTGATGACGGAAGCCGAAGTGCCTCTGGTCGCCGGCGGCAGGTCTGGCGACGATGCCTATGCCCATCTGCTGGCTGCCGGGCCGAGAACGCTAGTCGTCAAACAGGGGCCGGACGGCTGCACCGTCATCGGGCGGGACGTGCGCGAAACCGTGGCGGGTTTTCCGGTGACGGTCGTCGATACCGTCGGCGCGGGCGATTGTTTCGCAGCGGCCTTCATTGCCGGAGAGCTTGCTTCAATGAATCAGCGTGATAGCGCCGTGCTTGCGAACGCGATGGGCGCGGCCTCGGTCCAGAAGGTGGGCGCGGGCAGCAATGCGCCGACCTGCGCCGAGGTTCAGGCGGTACTGGAACAGTTCAACGCGGAGATCGACTTTACATGCTAGAAACCGTTCGTATTCAGACGCCAAATGGCGAATCGCTGATCGACGTCACGGCGCAGGTGCGCGAAATTGTTCAGGCCAGCAACGTGCAGAATGGCCTGTGCGCACTGTTTGTTCCGCACACTACGGCCGCCGTGACGATCAACTCCGGGCTTGACCCGATGACACTGGAAGACCTGACAGGCGAGCTGGCGCGGCTGGTGCCGAAGCGCGTGGATTTCAAACACCAGTATGACACGCCCGCCGATGCAGCGGCCCACATCAAGGCGGCGCTGATCGGCCATAGCGCGACGCTCATCATCGCCGGTGGGAATTTGTTGCTTGGCGGATCGCAGAGCATTCTTTTCTTTGAATTCGATGGTCCTCGTTCGCGCACGCTACATGTAAAGGTACTTTCCGACTGATTATGACCCGCAAAGTCATTATTGATACTGATCCCGGCGTCGATGACGCGATGGCGATTTTCTTCGCGCTTTGTTCGCCGGAACTCGACGTCATCGGCTTAACGACGGTTTTTGGCAACGTTCACACCGATCTGGCGACCACCAATGCGCTGCGGCTGCTGGAAATCGCCGGGCGTTCCGACATTCCGGTAGCTCAGGGGGCCGACGCGCCGCTGGTGCGGCCATACGGTGGGCCGGTCCCGTATGTTCACGGCGAAGATGGTCAGGGCAACGTGCCGTTGCCACCGCCTTCCAGCAAGGCTATCGAGACGCAGGCGGCGGTGTTCATCGTCGAGCAGATCATGCGCGCGCCCGGCGAGATCACGCTGGTGCCGCTTGGCCCGCTGACGAACATCGCGCTGGCCCTGCGGCTCGAGCCGCGGATTGCCCACAACGTGCGCGAAGTCGTGCTCATGGGCGGCAACGCGCTTTGCCCCGGCAACGCGACTCCGGCGGCGGAAGCCAATATCCACAACGATCCCGAAGCGGCGGACCTTGTTTTCGGCGCGCCGTGGCAGGTGACGATGGTTGGTCTCGATGTCACGCATCGCGTCAACATGACGCGGGCACATCTCGAACGATACGCGCAGGTGGACAAGCCGATGGCTCAGCACATCGCGCGTATCACGCCGTTTTACCGGGACTTTTTCGAGAAGACTTACCACTGCGACGGCATCTACGTTCATGACTCGTCGGCGGTGGCTTACGTCATTGATCCGTCGCTTTTTAAGGTTGAGCGCTGGCCGGTGCGGGTGGACACCAGTTCGGGCGTCAGCCGCGGCAAGACATGGCCCGGTCTGGGCGATCCGCTGCCGCCGCCATGGCAGGGTCGCCCGCTGGTGAATGTCTGTGTCGAAGTTGATGGCGAGCGCCTGATCGAGATGGAGTACGAGCGAGTGTGCCAAAGCTCACCCTGACACGCCCTCAAGCCTGACGGCAGTGCGCAGGGATCATGGGATGAGATTCGCGCCGCGTGGCAAATGACATGACCGATTTCTTCGACTTCGCCGGTGTCGGCGGGTTGTCCTACGACATCGTGCTACAGGTTGACCATCTGCCCGCGACCGATTCGAAGCTACCGGGACGCCTGCTCGGGTTTTTGCCCGGCGGTTTCATCGCCAACGCGACGTGCGCGGCGGCGCGTCTCGGGCTGCGGGCTGGCTTTGCCGGATGGATCGGCGGCGACGATCAGGGCGTCATGCTGCGCGATGACTTCGAGCGCTTTGGCGTTGATGTGGGCGGCCTGACGGTGGTTGCAGGTGAAGCGACGCCGTTTACCGTGATACTGGTTGCTGGCGACGAACGTGCCATCGTCATTCCAGACTCGCCGCTCTATCATCTGCCTCCTGAGGACAGACAGCTTGAGATGGCGCGGCAGGCGCGGCAGGTACTTACATATCCGCGGGATGCCGCCTGGTGCCAGCAGATAGCCGCTGCTGCGCGCGCCAACGGCGGCGTTCTGGCGCTGGATGTGGAGCGTATGCCTGCGATGGCCGCAACGCGAGAAGCGCTCGCGCTGGCAGACGTCCTGTTTCTCGCCGATGCTTCGGTGCGGGAACAGGATTGGGCAACCGCGCGTTCGCTGTCATTTGGACGGTGGGTGATCGTCACTGCCGGGCGGGAGGGCGCGTACGGGTTTGTCGATGGCAGCGGGCCGCTTCATCAACCGGCCTATCCCGCCGCGGCCATCGATACGACTGGCGCGGGGGATTGTTTTCATGCGGCGCTGTTGGCGGCGCGACACTGGGGCGATTCGTTGCCTGAGGCGCTCCGTTTCGCCGCTGCCGCTGCGGCCATCAAGGTGGAATCGGTTGGAGCGCGAGGCGGTTTGCCGACGCGCGAGCAAGTCTACGCCAGACTTGAACATCATGGATAGGATCGACTTATGACTGAACGTTCGCCTATGCACCAGCAGATCGACACGCTGCCCGCGCTGCTGGCGGAAATCGCCCAGCCATTTGATGTGTCAGCGCGGGAGACGTTTGACTTTGAAACCTGCACATCCATCAAGCGCGTTTATCTGACCGGCTGCGGCGATAGCTTTCACGCCTCGCTTGGCGCGGAACTGGCGTTTAACCAGTTCGCCGGGGTGCCGACACAGGCATTAAGCGCGCTGACTTTCAGCCGCTACACGGTCGGCTATTTGCCGCCGACAGGGCCAAAGACCAATCTCGTCATCGCCGTGTCTGTTTCCGGCGTCGTTTCGCGCACGATTGAAGCGCTGCAACTGGCGTTACAGGCAGGTGCAGTCGGCGTGGCGCTGACCGGAGCGCCGGATGCGCCGCTGGCGCAATCGACGGACAAGGTGTTTCTGACAACCATCCCGCCGCTGCCCGATGAGCTGAAGAGCGTCATTCCCGGCGTGCGGTCCTATCTGGCTTCTCAGGTCGCCTTATATCTGGCTGCCATTCGCATTGGCGAGGTGCGCGGCCATATCACAACGGCTCAGGCTGATTCGCTGCGTGCCGAACTACGGGATCTGGCCGGGGTCATGCAGACGTTCATCGAACGCGCCGAGCCGATCTGCCGCGAATTGATGGCGCAGTGGCAGGATGCGCGAGAATTCGTCTACGTCGCCGCCGGCCCGTTGTATGGCGCGGCGCTTTTCAGCGCGGCCAAGATGCTGGAAGCAAGCGGCGATTCGGCGCTGGGGCAGGAAACGGAAGAGTGGACGCACATCCAGTACTTTGGCGATCCGCCGGAGACGCCGACTATCCTGCTGAATGCAGCCGGATTCGATGCTGACCGTATGGCCGAACTGGCGCGCGCGGCGCATTCCATCGGGCGGCGCGTGGCGGCGGCGCTTCCTGAAGGTGAACAGGAAATCAGCCAGTACGTGCAGACGATTCTGCCGGTTCCCGGCAACGTGCGCGAGGCATTCGCCCCGATCGTTTACAGCATTCCCGGCGAATTGCTGGCAGCGGAACGGGCGTCGTATTTCGGCCATAACTATTTCCGCGGCTTTGGCGGCGGGCGCACCGTCGATTGGGCCGATGGCGCAAGCCGCATTCGTTCCAGCAATATCCTGCGTGAGGTGCGGCGCTAATTGAACGCCGGGGCGATGTTGGATTATCTCTGCGTTGGCGGGGTATTCATCGACGACATTGTCTTTCCCAACGGAGAGACTTGTATGGAAGTCCTGGGAGGGGGCAGTGTCCATTGCGGGGCCGGGATGCGCGTCTGGGATGAGCGGCCCGGTCTGGCGGGCTGCGCCGGGCGCGATTTGCCGCAACGGGCGTGGGACCGCCTCGACCGCAATTTGACCTTCCGGG
>QGUR01000417.1 GCA_003242205.1 Chloroflexota bacterium
TTGAAGCCAAGCTGTTCCTGGCTTTGTTCGAGCACGTAATTCCTGACGGTCTCGGCTTCCTCCGGGGTTAGCAGGTCGGCCTGATTGATGATGACGATGATGTGCTTGCCATATTCGCGCAGCATCCGCAGGTATTCGAGATTACGCTGCGTCATCGCCTGCGTCGCCAGCATCACCAGCAGTACGGTGTCGCTGCGGTGCAGGAATTTGCGCGTGGTCTCTTCGTGTTCCTTGAAGATGGATTCCAGCCCCGGCGTATCAACGAAGCTGACCTTTTTCAAAAGCGGAGACGGGTGAAACACGGTATCGACATCGCCGGAACGCATGCGACCGGCTTCTTCGCCCCAGCGCAAAATACTGATGCGGTCGGTCGTCGGCGTCGGTCCCACCGGCAGCAGGTCGGTTTCACCCAGCAGCACGTTTATCAGGCTCGACTTGCCGGAGCTAAACGGGCCGACAAAGACCATCAGATAGGGATGATCGGCATGAAAAAGCGCATCACGGACCTGGGCAACGCGCTCCTGATCGAGCGTATCGATCTTCGGCAGCACTTCGAGCAAGTCGGTGATGAGTTCATATTCCCTGCGGCGAAGGGCCTCATAGGCCGTTGCGACCTTGACGTCCGTCTCTTCCACCAATGGATTACCTGCCCATCTATCTGGTTCGCACAGCCCGGTGACACACGCATTGGGGCTGCTCAAGAACCCGTTATACTCGTGTAGAATACCGCGCTTCGACTGGCCGGACAATACGAGCGCGGCGACGAAAGGTGACCTGTAAGCCAATGATCTTTAACGATTCGCTTCGCTACGTGGGCGAGGCGCTCTACTGTGATTCGGTCCCGGTGGCGGACATCGCAGCCGGGGCCGGTACACCTTTATACGTTTATAGCCTGCCGCGGGTTTTGCATAACCTGGAGCGCGTGCGGGCCGCCTTCGCCCCACTTGGCGGGCGCGTCCATTACAGTATCAAAGCCAACGGCAATCTTGCGCTGCTGCGCGCGCTGGGCGAGGCAGGCGTAGGCATGGACGCCGTGAGCGCGGGCGAAATCCATCGGGCGCTGGCGGCGGGCGTACCGGGCGAGCGTATGATCTTCGCCGGAGTCGGCAAAACGCCCGACGAACTCGCCTACGCGCTTGACAACGGCGTTAGCTGGTTCAACGTCGAAAACGTCGAGGAATGCCGGATACTCAACCATCTGGCCGCCGGACGCGGCCTGACAGCACAGGTGGCGCTGCGCCTCAATCCCGGCATCGTCGCCCAAACGCACCGCCACATCGCCACAGGCCATGGCGGCGCGAAATTCGGGCTGAGCGCCGAAACGGTGCGCCATCTGCTCGAAAGCCAGGCAGACTACCCGGCCCTGCGCTTTGCAGGCCTGCACCTGCATATCGGCAGCCAACTCCACGACACAGCCGAGACAGTCGCGGCGGTCAGAAAGGCGCTCGAACTGGTACGTCCCTACCCGTCGATCCGCACGCTGAATATCGGCGGCGGTATACCTGTAGCCTACCATGCCGGTGAAGAGCTACCGCCGCCTGAAGCCTTCGCGCAGGCGTTGCGCCCGCTGCTGGAGGGTTATCAGGTCATTCTGGAGCCGGGCCGGGCCATCGTCGCCGACGCCGGCATACTGGTGACGCGCGTACTGTATACCAAGACGCAGGGCGACGTCACCTTCGTGATGGTTGACGCAGGTATGACCGAGTTAATCCGCCCCGCACTCTATGAAGCGCACCATGAGATCGTGCCGGTGCTGCGGCGCAACGCGCCCGCGCAGACCGTGCAGATCGTCGGCCCGGTCTGCGAAACCACCGACGTGCTGGGCCGCGATGTCAGCCTGCCACGCCCCGCGCCGGACGACCTGCTGGCGATCATGACGGCGGGCGCGTATGGCATGGTCATGGCGAGCAATTACAATGCGCGCCCGCGCCCGGCAGAAATCATCGTGGATGGCGAACGCTGGCAAATCGCCCGCCGCCGCGAGACATGGGACGACCTGCTGCGGTTGGAACGATAAAACCAGGCCGGCGGCATGAATCCAACATAGCGCCTTCCTGTCCTGGCAGGCGAGGCGCTGTTAGCTTAAGCCATGGCGTATTGTGACTGCCAGACAGCAGATCGCCACACTCCCGGCAAGCCATTTCCATCACGGCTCAGGATGCAGGGTGGATATGTTACTGCTGTCCAGCAAGACGTGTTCGATGTAAACCGCAGGCGGCACGCGTTCACCTCGCAGGATACGCACTGCGAGATCGACCAGCCCGCGCCCGTACTCGTCCGGAGGAAACAGAATCGCCGCGGCAATCATCGAATCCGGTCGCCGAAGCTCATCGCGAATAGTGCGCGTACCCGCGCCAAGGCTGGCGCAGACAACGGACTTTTCACGCCCGGTGACACGCGCCGCCCTCAGCATGCCTTCGACGGTCGGGTCGTTAAAGCAAATGACCGCCACGCGCGCTGTGTGTGGCAGCGTGTCCAGCACGTCAGCCAGCAAATCGGCGATTGCGTCGACACTGCCTTCTTCGTCCGCCAGATAAATGCGTTTTGCTTCCGGCACACGCCCGATGACAGATTCCAGCCCCTCAATCTGACTCAGGGTGCGCGTTGCCGGAACCGGCCCTGAAGCCGGGCGCTCGAACACGATCAGCCGGTCGATATGACCATCCCAGCGCTCTTTGATCCACTGGCCTAACGCGACCCCGCCATCCCAGCCAGCGCGATAGTTGTCGACGCCGAAGAAAGTCGCGCCAATCATCGGAATATCGACCGCGATCACCGGGATTCCAGCCCGGTTGTACTTGCTGACCAGCATGCTACCGATCTTCTCGTCATAATGAAATTCAATCGCCAGATCGATGCCCGACTGAATCAGCGCGTCGGCTACTTCCAGCGCGACCTCGCTGTTGTACTGATTGTCGCCAATGACGAGGTCGATATGCCGCGCATCCAAAGCCGCAGCTTCCAGACTCTGCCGCACCGCCACCGCAAACGGCCTGTTCTCGCCCAAATTGGCGAATCCAAGCCGGTAGTGGCGTGTGTCGGCATCGACCGGCGTATATGAGGATGTTGATCGGTCGCCACATACCGTCAGCGTGGTTGTCTGCCGGATTTGCTCAATCGTTGCGGCGTCTATCTGCGCGTCGGTCAGGATCTGGGCGATCTGATCGGCCTGCGCGAACGAACTCAGATGGACGACGCCAAACTTGCTGGACTCGACCAGCGCGACCGTACGCTGAGCGATAGCGATCACCTTGCTCTTCAACTGCGCTGTCTCCATGTCCATCTCCGTAAAA
>QGUR01000102.1 GCA_003242205.1 Chloroflexota bacterium
ACATAACGAGGGAACCGATAGTTCCTCTTGGCGGTAACCGTTATATGCTGCTGCCGTGGCTCGGAACCCGCGAGACACTGACCATCTGTCTCCTGCTCGAACATGCAGGGCTTGATGTACGTGGCGGTAGGCAGCCGTTTTATATTGAAGTGATTGCGCCGAGTGAACAGCATATAAGGAAGTGTATTGATGTCGTGCTTGCTCACCCGCCGCAGCCCGAAGCGCTGATCGAAGCAATTCCTCGGTATAGGCTTCACGTTCATAAGTACGACCGCTATCTGCCAGAAGACCTCCTCCGTACTGCTTACTGCGCGGATCAACTGAATATGAGCGCCGCTATGGCCGGGCTGCAAGGTTTGGTTCGCTAGGAAGATGAGCGTCGATCCCGGCAACGAGAACCCGTGTTGAACCTGAGCACGACCTATACCGTCAATTGCATGTTGTACAGGCTGGCATAGGTTCCTCCCATCGCGATCAGTTCCTCGTGCGTGCCCTGTTCGGCGACGCCGTTGTCTGTGAGCACGATGATGCGGTCCGCGTTACGTATCGTTGAGAGACGGTGTGCGATAACCAGCGTCGTTCGCTGGGCGCTCAGCGTTTCCAGCGCTTCCTGAATTGCCTTTTCACTCTCGTTGTCGAGCGCGCTGGTGGCCTCGTCAAAGATGAGGATGGGCGGATTCTTCAGAAAGACGCGCGCAATGCTCAACCGCTGTTTCTGCCCGCCGGATAGCCTGACGCCGCGCTGCCCGATATGCGTGTCATACCCATGTGGCAGCGCCATGATGAAGTCATGGGCGTTTGCCTTGTGCGCCGCGTCAATGATCTCGTCTAGGCTGGCATCGGGTTTCCCATAACGAATGTTGTCGGCGACTGTCCCCGAAAACAGATAGACATCCTGCTGTACCATGCCGATGTGACGCCTGAGGGAGCGCAGGCTTATCGTGCGAATATCGCGCCCGTCGAGCAGGATTGCCCCCCGGCTGACTTCGTAGAAACGCGGGATGAGCGAGCACAGGGTTGTCTTTCCAACACCCGATGAGCCTACCAGAGCGACATATTCCCCTGCACTGATTTTGAGAGACAGGTTTTTGACGACATCGTAACCCTCATGTCTGTACTTGAAGCTGACATTGCAGAATTCAATGTCTCCGCGCACGTGGGATAGTTCAATGGCTCCGGGTGTGTCCTCGATGTCTGGCCTGACTTCCAGCAGATCCATGAAACGGCTGAAGCCAGTGATTCCTTCCTGATATAACCGCGCGAAGTTGACCAGTCGCTGAATTGGGTCGACAAGGATGCCAACACACATCAGGTAGGTCACAAGATCGGCCAGTTCCAGCGAGGCGTTCAAAATGGCGATGCCGCCAAACACAACGACTGCAATCGTCAACAGTTGGGTGAAGGCGATCATGCCGCCGTAGAAATACGCTTCGCTCCGGTAGCCGTCGCGCCTGCTGTCGACAAAGCGGTTGTTGGCATGCGCGAATTTCGCCTGCTCAATGGCCTCGTTGGTGAAAGACTGGACAACGCGAATGCCGGATAGCGTGTCTTCTACCTGCGCGTTGATGTCGCCGATGCGGTCACGACTCGCGCGCAGCGTCCGGTTCATACGCTGATTGAAGTAGAATGCGTAGATCGCCATTACCGGGAGGAAGGCGAACGTGATCAGCGTCAGTTTGACGTTGATGCCGAGGAGCAAAATAAACACACCCGCGCCCTTGAACAGTGCGATGGCAAGGTCTTCCGGGCCGTGATGGTAGAACTCGGACAGTGACATCAGGTCGCTGGTGATGAGCGTCATCAACTGCCCGGTATTGCGCTCGTCGTAGAAGCTGAACGAAAGCCGCTGATAGTGATCGAACAGCTCGCGGCGCATATCGCGCTCCATTAGCGTGCCCATCATATGGCCCTGATAGTCGACAAAGGTGTTGCAGGCGGTATACAGCGCCATCAGACCGAGCATCAGCGCGCCGATCAGGTAGATTTGGTTGAGTGCGTCGGGGCCCTGCGCTTCCTCAAGCACTGATTTCGTGATGTGGCTCGTGAAGAGTGGCAGCGCCAGCGTGATCGCTGAAACGGCGAATGCACAGATCAGGTCCGTGATCAGCAAGCCCAGATACGGCTTGTAGTACGAGAAGAACTTCCGTAAACGCAAAAGCCCCTGCGAATTGGCTGAAAACATACGAGAAGTGCACCCTGTATGGCTGGCTTGTGTTTTGGCGCAACGCAGCGGTCAAAACCGCGGCAGGCACAGAGGCGACAGGGGGCAGCGAACGATGATCGGTTATGGAAATTACCGCATCGCCAGACAGCACAAGCCCATCACCTCACGACAGAGGGGGACAGGGGCTTCTGCGCGGCACAATGCTAAGTGGCGGCTGTAACCAGAAGGTTCAGGCGGATGAACAGCAGCGCAAACGAACTGTCAGGGAAAAGCTCAGGTTAGCTCTGGTTTGAGCCTAAGCGGGGACGCGTTCAGAAGAACCTGTCTCGACGGGAATATGTGTGATTGTCGATAGCATCGTCAGGTTCCTCCTAAAAGCGATAACGACAAACAGGGTAGCACAAAGACGCTTCGCTGGCAAGCAGGAGGGGGCAGAAGGTGCGTAGTTGAGGTTGTTGCGTTTTATGATAGTGCTGACATGGGGCGCAGCGGGGTTGTGAAAAGCTGTGTATGCCCGCGCATGCCCGGTAATTAGACTTGAGTATAATCTGCCTTTCACTAAGTGATTGGGCTAACGAATCATGGGCCGCACCGACACAGCTTTTGCACAGCGCAGCCAGAAGAAGTTGCATTTCGACCATAAGGACATGGATTACTATCTCGCCTGGATCATGGGGCGAACGATCTATGGCGGTTGCAATCCAACCGAGTGTCTTGATGTCGCCAAGACCATAACGAACGGTGATGTCATAAGCTGGCAGAAGCAGTGGCTTGCGCTGGCGCAGCGCGTTGAAGCGGAGGCGGATACCGCTTATCACAACGGTGACCTGGAGCACGCCCGGAGTCGCTATCTACACGCGTGTACCTACTATCGTGCTCCTCTGTTCATTATGAAGCCGGCGGCGCCAGATTTCGATGTCTGTGAACAGAAAATGCGATCCTGTTTCCGAATGGCCCTCCCGTTGTTTGACTCGCCTATCGAGCCGGTTGAGGTTCCGTTCAAGGCGCAGACATTGTCGGGCTATCTGTGGAAGGGCGACGCCAGCGCCGAAAAGCGCCCGACACTGGTGGTGTTCGGCGGCATTGAAACCTATGCCGAGGACTGCTATTTCATGATCGGCTCCAGTGGCTCTCAGCGCGGCTACAATGTGGTGACTATTGATCTACCCGGACAGGGGATGACACCAAAGCACGGGTTGTACTTTGGAGCAAAAATGGAACGCCCGGTGACAGCAGTGCTGGACTACCTGTTAGGCTTTCCTGAAGTCGATGCCGATCGGGTGGCGATTTACGGCTTCAGTTGGGGTGGGCATATTGTTTTCAAAGCTGCGTACAGTGACAGACGCATTAAGGCGATGATCGCCAACCCGCCGATGCCGAACGTGTTTCGCGCCGTGCTGGCCCAGCAGCAGGGCCACGACCGGAGCGATCCCGTTGCCCGAACTGTTTTCGAACAGATTGCCTGGCGTATGGGCGTGAAAATCAGCTTTAACCCTCGCGACATCGCCCGCCGTTTCGGCAAAGCCTACGATTATTTCTTTTACGGCAAGGTCGATCCGGCTGGCATTACCTGTCCAGTATTGTGCCTTGCCGGAGAAGGTGAAGCTGCAATAACGCTTCAAATCACTCAGGAATGTTATGAGCGTCTGCCTCACCCTCAGAAGATGATGCGTATTTTTACAGCGGAAGAGGGTGGCGAGGCTCACTGCCAGGTCAACAACCTCGCGTTGCCCAACAGTGTGATTTTTGATTGGCTCGATCAGGTGCTGGTGTAGCGGTTTAATTTACCAGCCACTGACAGTTGTCCCCGAAGCGCCGAACGAGCGACAAGCCGGGAGCAACGGCCTGATCAATCCTGAGGATCGTGTCCTGTACCCGGAAGCGGAACGTATTGCGACATCATGGCCGGGCTGCAAGGCTCGGTTCGAAAGAGATGGACGTCTCTTTACCAATCATGCGTCTTTGGCGGCAGATCGTCCTGAATCTCGAACAACCGCGTCAGCAAGCGTTTGCGTAGTTCTGCAATGACATCGGCGTATGCTGGATCGCCGGCTCGGTCAAAGACCTCGCGCGGGTCGTCGCACAGGTCGTAGAGCACTTCGCGCCCGTCTGCATAGTAGAAGTATTTGTAGCGCTCGGTACGCAGGGTTTTGACGTGGATGCCGGTGCGAGTGTCCTTGTGTTCAATTAGCACATCGTCGCGGGTTACTTCTGATTCACCGCGCAACACCGCGCTCCAGTCGCGTCCCTTGACTCCGTCGTCCAGCCGAATTCCACATAAAGAGGCTAACGTCGGGAAAATGTCGATCGCCTCTACCAGCCCGGCGACCCGGCGTCCTCTGGGCAGCAGCCATGGAGCGTAGAATACGCATGGTACGTGAATTTCTTCCTCGTAGTTCGTCGGCCCTTTGCTCGTGCGGCCATGATCGCCGAGCATCTCGCCGTGATCGCTCATAAAGACGATGATTGTGTTGTTTGCCTGCCCGCTGGCTTCAAGTGCATCGAGCAAGCGCTGTAGCGAACGGTCGACCTGAGTCACAAGCGCGTAGTAATAGGCCTTCATGCGCCGCCAGATATCAGGCGATACCTCTTTGAACGGGCTGCGCGCCATATCTTCGGGATGCTGGTTTGGCAGCGGCAGCGTATCCATATCGTACAAGTCGACATATTCGCGCGGCGGATTGAGCGGTGGGTGAGGGTAGAAGTGGCCGAGCGACAGGAAGAACGGTCTTGGGTCGCGATAGGTTGTCAGAAATTCGACCGCTTTGTCCGTGATCCACGTCGTGTAGTGAACGCTTTCCGGCGCCTGGAAATCCCACATATCGAACAAGCTCTCCGGCCCGAGCGCGTGTGGAAGACGGTAGCGAACACGATCAATGTGTTGGGGCGCGGTTTCCTGCACCCAGCTTAGATAGTCATCGGGATAGGGGCCGGGCGCTTCGCTCACAAGGTTCATCTCATAGCCATAGCCCGCGTAAACCACACTGTTGATTGTATGATCACGACCTGCGCCCTTATGCGGGACGAAATGCAGCTTGCCGATGTTGGCCGTGTGATAGCCGTTCTGCAGGAAGGTGTGCGCCATCGTGACCTCGGTTTTCGGCAGTTGAATGCCGTTGGTGGTCACGCCGTGGTTTTGCGGGTAGCGCCCAGTCCAGATGCTGGCCCGGCTTGGCATGCAGACGGCATTCTGCACATAGCAGTTATCGAGACTCACGCCGTTTGCGATCATGCGGTCGAGCGTGGGCGTCTGGATATGCGGGTTGCCGTTCGCGCCGACGGCGTCATAGCGCTGCTGATCGGTGGTGATAAAGATGACGTTGGGCTTTGACATGATTAGGCTGGCTGGCGGCGGAAAGCGCTTTGCTGAGCATCCCCCGCTCGTTGCTACAAGCGGGGGATGCTGTAAAGTCTGCTGCGTTACTGCGCCGGTTCAAGCGCGGCGATGTTCAGCAGGAAGCCATCCCATGGCGGGAAGGGATGGTTGTACGGATTGGCGGCAGTTGGCCAGCCTGTCCAGTACTGGGTGCTGAACGGAATGACCTGAAGCTCCTCGGCCAGCGTGATGTCTGGCAGGTCTTGCAGATAGATCTGTAGTGCCTGGCTGACGAGTTCCATGTATTCCGGGTCGCTCGGTGATGGAACCGAAGTTTCCATCTGGTCGAGCAATGCATCCAGTTCGGGGTTGGCATACCGCGTGTAAGCGCGGACATTTGCCACCGATTCGCCTTCCGGCACGGCGAATTTGCTGTGGTAATTCTGGAACGTCAGGTAGGGATCATAGGTGCTGCCGCAATGGACCCACAGGTGCAGATCAAACGTGCCGGCGGCGGCGTTGCCGGTGAAAGCTGCGCCCTGAAGCGCTTCAGTCGTGACGTCGAAGCCGGCTTCCTGAAGCTGCTGGGCCAGCACCGGGCCTGCAGGGTTGCCAGCCTCCATCTGAATGTTGAGTTGCAGCGTGTTTCCGTCGCCATCCGTCCAACGTCCGGCGTCGTTACGGGTATAGCCCTTGCCTTCGAGGATAGCCGCCGTCCGAGCCGGGTCATAAGTCGCAACGCCGGATGCGTCGATCATGCTTTGCAATGGTTCGACATATGCCTGCACGCCAGTGAACGACGATAGCGGGACAACCGCTGGTGTTGTTGAACCTTCGTAGGCAAGCGCCACGATCTCATCGCGGTCAATAGCGTGGTTGACGGCCCAGCGGATTTCGGGGTCGTCAAACGGTGGATGCTGGTTGTTGAAGGTCAGGCGATAGACACATGCGTCCGGCGCGCCCCAAACCGGCCCCTCCGCGTTCCAGGTGATGAGCGCGGGATTCTGCAAGCGGGCGGCTTCCCAGGCACCAATCGGCAGCGAGCGGCCCATGTCGAGGCTGTTGCTGATATAAAGCTGTGGCATCGCTTCAACCGTCGCCGGTACGTAGACAATCCGCTCCGGTGCGGGCAGGCGCTCTACCAGTCCGGCGTCCACGGCCCACCAGCTATCGCGGCGGTCGAAGACAACGCTATCCTCTCCGGTACGGACCAGCCTGTACGGCCCGGTTCCGACCGGCCAGCCCTGTTCAATATCGAGATTGCTGAAGGTCTTGGCGTCCTGGCCTTCCCAGATATGTTGTGGGACGACCATGAAACGGGCCGTTTGACCTGTAGCGAACGTGTCGACCACCCAGCGCGGTCCGGGGCGAGAGAGTTCGATCTCTACGGTACGCTCGTCGCTGGCTGTGGCAGACGTTACCCAGTCATTCATGGCGCTCGATAGCTGCAACTCCGGTGCGTTTGCCTTGAGCATGTCGATGGTGAAGACGACATCATCGGCGGTTAGCGCTTCGCCATCGCTCCAGGTAACGCCCTCACGCAGCGTGATCGTGACGCCAGTATAGTCGTCGTTGTACTCGTAACTTTCGGCAATCCAGGGAATGACTTCGCCCCGGAAGTAATCATAGTAAAAGAGGCTTTCGTAAACTGTGTAATGCAGATTATTGCGGTTGTGCAGCAGTGCGCCGAGATAGGGATTGAAGTTGTCTGGGGATGGAACCTGATTGTAGAAATCCCAGCCTTGCGTAATGAGCGTTCGCTCGCGTGGCACGTCTGGTATCTCATCCTGCGCCAGCAGCGGGACGCTGCTTCCGAGAACGGAGATGAGCGCGGCGACAAGCCCTAAGCGTCGCCAATGGCGAAATAGTGACGACATTGAAAGCTCCTCTTTTCAATAATGGCGAAGAAGTGAAAAGCACGCTGTATACGCCGGGTGTCAGTCTGACTCCTTTCTCTGCAAGCTCGCAGGGTGGTGCTCCGTCGGGCAAGTGCTGAACGATGAACAGATTGTGACATAACTATCTTTTTCTTGTCAATTCACCGGGAAAATGACAAATTACTGATAGGTTTTCTGTGCATTTTCTTTGCATTTGCTTGACAATTGTTCAAGAACAGTGTTCATTTGACGAAAAATAGAAGCAACGTGGCCGGATGACCACCGGCGTTTTTTGCGAGAGGATTTCGCCAGATGAGTTTTCAGTATCTTGTGCGGCGAACCGGCACTTTTTTGCTGGTGATCGTGCTCGCCGTAAGCGTCAACTTTCTCATCCCCCGGCTGATCCCCGGTGACCCGATTGAGGACAGGCTGACCCAGTTATCAGCGACTAGCAGCGGCGGCGCGTCAATCGACATTGCCGCGACGGCTGCAGCCTATCGCGAGCGTTTCGGCCTCGATAAATCGCTGGTCGAGCAATACCTCAACTACTGGTGGGACATTCTGCACCTCGATTTTGGCTATTCGCTGGCGAACTACCCGGAGACCGTTGGCGCATCAATTTCCGCGGCGTTGCCGTGGACGCTTGGATTAGTCGGCACTTCAACATTGATCGCGTTCGTCATCGGCTCGCTGCTCGGCGGGCTGCTGGCCTGGCCTCGCGTGCCGCGCGCTCTGCGTGGCTTCATTCCGCTGCTGATGGTCATATCGGCGATACCGTACTTCCTGCTTGGCATCATCCTGATTTACGTGCTGGTGATTGTGGCGCGCGCGTTTCCTGCTGGTGGCGCTTATACCTTCGGCTCGACGCTGCGCTTCGATCTGAACGGCATTGCCGACGTGCTCCGCCATGCCACGCTGCCAGCCGCGTCGATCATTCTGGCGGGTATCGGTAGTTGGGCGTTGAGCATGCGCGGCATGATGATCAGCGTGCTGGGCGAGGACTTCATCAAGCTGGCACACGCCAAGGGTTTGAAGCAACGGCGTATTTTTCTGTGGTATGGCATGCGTAACAGCCTGCTGCCACAGTTGACCTCGCTGGCGCTGGTGCTGGGCTATGTGGTTTCCGGCTCGATTCTGGTCGAAGTGATCTTTTCTTACCCTGGCATCGGCTACAAGCTGTACCAGGCGATCCAGAGCAAGGATTATTTCGTCGTTCAGGGAATCGTGCTGATTCTGGTCGTTTCCATCGGCTTCGCGCTGTATGTGATGGACCTCATCTATCCTTTGATTGATCCGCGTATTCGCTACCAGCAGGCGTAGGGGGGCAGATGGCGACTATTCAGACAGCGCTCCCACGCCAGACTGCGCGCCGCGCGTTTCGGCTCCGCAAAGTGAATCCGTTGCTGGCAAGCGGTATGGTCATCCTGCTTGCACTCATCCTGTTTGCTGTAGGCGGAGGCCTGCTCATTGACCATTCGTATGCCGAAGTCGGGGCTTTCCTTCCGCGACAGACGCCAAATGCCGAGCGCGTGCTCGGAACCGACTCGCAGGGGCGCGATGTTCTGGCAGTGCTCATTTTGTCCACGCCGAACACGCTGATGATTGGGCTGGTGGCCGGAATTGCCGGTATTGCGACTGGCACAATCCTCGGTTTGCTGTCGGGCTTCTTCGGCGGCTGGGTGGATACCGTGATCCGCACCATCACCGATGTCTTTATCACCATTCCGGGCATCGCAATCCTGATCGTGATCGCCACCAATATTCGCAATATCGATGTGGCGGTTATGGCGCTCATCGTGGCATCGCTGGCGTGGCGCTTTCCGGCGCGGGCCATTCGCGCGCAGACGCTGTCGCTGCGCGAGCGCGGTTACATTCAGATTGCGCGCCTGAATGGCGTCGGCGGGCTGGAGTTGGTCGTCAGAGAAGTTCTGCCGAACCTGCTACCGTACATCGCCGCATCGTTCGTGTCGACGGTCTCCCAGTCGATTCTGGCGACGATTGGGCTGGAGGCGCTCGGTCTTGGCCCGCAGAACGAATACACGCTGGGCATGATGATCTACTGGGCGCAGTTCTATGGCGCGATTCTGCGAGGTATGTGGTGGTGGTGGACGCCGCCCATCGTCGTGATCGTGCTGATTTTTGTCGGCCTGCTGCTGACATCCGCAGGTCTGGATGAATTCGTGAACACCCGATTGAGGAAAGTGAAATGACAACGCCGGTTTTGCGGGTTCAGGACCTGCACGTTCATTACCGTACCGCAGCCGGGCCGGTCAAAGCCGTCAACGGCGTCAGTTTCGATCTCGCGCCGGGCGAACGGCTCGGGTTGGTTGGTGAAAGCGGCTCTGGCAAAACAACCATGGCGCTGGCGTTGATGCGTATGCTCGAACAGCCGGCGCGCATTGAAGGCGGCCGCGTGCTGCTCGACGGTGTCGACTTGCTGGCGCTATCCGAGGAACAGATGCGGCGCATTCGCTTCGACCGGCTGTCGATGGTTCCGCAGGGCGCGATGAACTCGCTGAATCCTGTGATGCGGATACGCGATCAGATGATCGAAATTTTCAACGCCCACGGCCGGCATCCGGACAAAGCGGAACGACGCGAACGAATCGGCCATTTACTCGAACGGGTTGGGCTGAAGCGCGACGTTGCTGACAGGTATCCGCATGAGCTCAGCGGCGGCATGAAGCAACGTGTATGCATTGCCATGGCAATTGCTCTGCGTCCACAGGTCATTATCGCTGATGAGCCGACGAGCGCGCTGGATGTTGTCGTTCAGCGGCAGGTGATGGAGACCCTCGGCGCGGTTCAGAAAGACCTGAACGCGGCGGTCATTCTCGTCGGTCACGATATGGGGCTGATGGCGCAGTTTGCGGATCGCATTGGCGTGATGTATGCCGGGCGACTGGTGGAACTAGCGCCGGTCAGGCAGATTTTCAGCGCTCCACAGCATCCCTACACACAGATGCTCATTGCCAGTATTCCGTCGCTGGAGGAGAAGCGGCTGTTTAAAGGTATTCCGGGCGTCGCGCCGTCATTGCTGAATCCGCCGTCCGGTTGCCCGTTCCACCCGCGCTGTCCCGCTGCGTTTGCTCCATGCCCGACTATTAACCCTGCTCTTGAAGAAACAGACGCAGGTCGCTGGGTTGCGTGTCACCTGCATAGCGAGGCGGTGTTGCATGACTCCCGTGCTTGAAGTTCGCGCTGTTGGCAAGGTTTTCAGGGCCGGCGGTTTTTTCAAACGGGACGCAACGGTCGCGCTTAAGGACTTTTCCATGACCATTGCCGGGGATCGTCCGGTGATTACGGCGATTGCCGGTGAAAGCGGTTCCGGAAAAACGACACTCGCACGCCTCCTCCTCGGCATCATCGAGCCGTCCATGGGCGAGATTCGCTATCACGGTGTCAATTTGAAGGCGATGAATGGCGACCAGCGCCGGCGTTTTCGACAGGAGGTGCAGGCTGTTTTTCAGGACCCGTTCGAGGTCTACAATCCGTTTTATCATGTCGATCATGTGCTGACCACGCCGGTAGCCAAATTTGGGCTGGCGCGCACCAGAGACGAAGCATATACGCTCATTGAAACGGCTCTGCATCAGGTCGGCTTGCGTCCGGAAGAGACGCTTGGGCGCTATCCACACCAACTGAGCGGCGGTCAGCGCCAGCGGATCATGATCGCGCGAGCGCTACTCCTGCGGCCAAAGATAATTGTTGCCGACGAACCTGTGTCGATGGTCGATGCCTCGCTGCGTGCCACCATCCTTGAATCGTTGCTGAAGCTCAAGCAGGAATTCGGCATCTCATTGATCTACATCACGCATGACCTGACAACTGCCTACCAGTTGTGTGATGACATCTACATTCTTTACCGGGGAACGGTTGCCGAAACCGGCAGCGTCGAGCAGGTCATCAAGCAGCCGAAGCATCCCTACACGCAATTGCTTGTCAGCTCGATACCGTTGCCGAATCCGGACCAGCGCTGGGGCGGCGACGTGCCGGCGATGAGCGAGCGCAACAATGGCAGCGGGGGCGGTTGCCCATTCGCCGCGCGCTGTCCTCATGTCATGGAACGTTGCCACATCGCGCCGCCGCCGCTCTATCAGACCAGCGCGGAAAGCGCCGCCGCCTGTTATCTATACGACGATCAACCTGAGTTGCGGCAGCGCCCTGTCGCAGCGCACGACTTACTTAACCCTCATTGAGATGAAAGTCAGAGGCAGAGAATGACCACCGCGAACGTGCTAGGGGATGACAAACAGCAGTTGACAATGGCCGATCTGTTCAAGCGCGACTATGGCAGCGCGAAGATCGGCGTGTTTGGCTGCGGTTGCTGGTTCTATTGGGATCAGTTTCCCGGGTTGAAAGAGAAGCTGGAAGGCCATCAGCGCTATTTTGAGGATCAACTGCGCGCCAAAGGCATGGATATTGTCTCTGGTGGGCTGGTCGACAGGCCACAGCTTGCAACGCAGGTTGGCGATATGTTCCGGCGCGAGGGCGTTGACTTCCTGATGTGCTACATGAGCACTTATGCCCTTAGCAGCACCGTACTTCCGGTTGTCCAGCGGGCTGGCGTACCTGTTGTGGTGATCTCGTTGCAGCCGAACAAGGCGATGGACTATGCCAACGGCACGACATTCATGCAGTTGGAGCATGACAATGCCACCAGCCTGCCAGAAGTCTGCAATGCCCTGCGCCGCGCCAATATCGAACCGGCGGGGATGGTCGTCGGCACGCTGTATGACGACGAGCGCGCATGGAGCCGCATTTACGACTGGTGCAAGGTAGCGCGCGCGTACGCGACTGTACGTAAGGCGCGCATTGGCGTCATGGGCCATGTCTATGAGGGTATGCTGGATATGAATAGCGACCCGACGATGTTTGATGCCATCTTTGGCCTGCACGCCGAGCATTTGGAACTGGACGATCTGGCTGTCCGTGTCGAAGCGGTTACGGATGAACAGGTCGAGCGCAAGCTGGAAGAAATTCACGCCCTGTTCGACTTTCCTGAACCCGGATCGGACCCGATTGCCGGCCCTGCCAAGCCGGAAGATGTGCGCTGGGCGGCGAAGGTCGCGTGCGGACTGGACCAACTCGTCAACGACTTCGAACTGACGGGGCTGGCGTACTACTATCGCGGTCTTAACGGCAACGCCAACGAACGGCTTGGATCAACATTCATCGTCGGCAGCTCGCTGCTGACTGGTCGCGGGACGCCCATTGCCGGTGAACTTGACATCAAAAACTGTTTGGCGATGCTTATCGTCGACCGTCTGGAAGCTGGCGGGAGCTTTGCGGAAATTCACCCATGCGACTTCGAGAATAATATCATCCTCGTTGGTCACGACGGTCCGCACCATATCGGCGTCGCGGAAGGAAGGCCGGTGCTGCGCGGCCTGAGCGTCTATCACGGCAAGCGTGGCTATGGCGTCAGTGTTGAATTCCAGTTGAAAGTCGGGCCCGTGACCATCGTTGGCCTGACGCAAACCTATGATGGTCGCTTCAAATTCGTTGTCGCGGAAGGCGAGTCGCTTCCCGGGCCCATTCCGCCAACGGGCAACACGAATACGCGCTGCCGCTTTCCGCCTGATGTGGCAACCTTCATCGAGAATTGGAGTCTCGAAGGCCCGACACACCATTTTGCTCTTGGTGTGGGGCATATTGCCCATATGATCGAGGGCTTTGCCCGCTGTTGGGGTATTGAGTGTGTCAACGTCACGGATCCGCTATATCGCCGGCCACAGTACATCCGGCGATAACTGAAACTGTCAGGCTGTCGATGAAGACTTACGAACGGCGTCAGGAAATACTGGCTGCGCTGCGCGAGCAGCCGGAAATGAAGATCGCTGCGCTTGCCGAGCGTCTTGGCGTGTCGCCAGGGACGATACGCAATGATCTAAATTTTCTGGCGAAGCAGCGGCAGGTGAGGCGAACGCGTGGTGGCGCCACTCTCGCCAACAGCCACTCAATTGCCAATCCTGAGTTCGCCGCTCGTGCCAATAGCAATGCGTCGGGCAAGCGTGCCATTGCTCGTTGGGCGGCTGACCTTGTGAAAGATGGGGATGCGATTTTTCTGGATGACAGCACCACTGCATTTCATATGGTGGCCTATCTTCAGGACCGGCGTGACCTGACTGTCGTAACCAATGGCATTGAGACGGCGGCTGCCGCAGCGCGTAACCCGAACGCAACGGTCGTGTTGCTTGGAGGCATCGTCCGCCCAAAAACCAATTCCGTTTTCGGCAAGCTGGGCGAAGACGCGCTTGACGGCCTGCACATTCGTACTGCGTTTGTCTCGTGTAGCGGCTTCTCGACGCGCGCGGGTTTTACGGAGATGGACATGGAGACAGCGCAGTTGAAGAGCAAGGTGATCGCTATCGCTCAGCGTACGGTCGCGCTGGTCGAGTCCAGCAAGTTTGGCGTCGTCCATCTGAGTTCGTTCGCGCAGGCGGATAAGCAGGCCAAAACCCTGACCAACCACGAAACAAACGCACCAG
>QGUR01000103.1 GCA_003242205.1 Chloroflexota bacterium
GGGCTGAAATAGTCGGGTTAAAAAGGTTTTTGGGGCAAAAAGGGTGTCCCCCCGGCCCTCGGCATGCCTCCCCGCGCGCCAGACTTCGAAAACTTCCGCCTCCTCCGATCCACGATAGGGCCGGATTTCCATAACGCTTCTATCCCTTGAGGCCGGTCAGCGCGATTCCGCGAATGAAATAGCGCTGCAGGAAGATAAAAATCACCAGCGTCGGCACGACCGACAGCGCCGTGCCCGCCATCAGCAGGTGCAGGTTGCGCGCCTCGGCGGCATAAAGCCGCAGCGAATTCAGGCCCAGCGGCACGGTCATCAAATCGCGGTCGCTGATGACCAGTAGCGGCCAGAGAAACGCATTCCAGACGCCGATAAAGGTGAATGTGCCGAGGGTTGCCAGCGCCGGCTTTACCAGCGGCACGATGATCCGCGCGTAGATGAGCGGTTCGCTCGCGCCGTCGATCCGCGCCGCGTCGAGCAGTTCATCCGGCAGCGTCGAGATGAACTGGCGCATCAGAAAGATGCCATATGCGGAGAAGATGCCGGGAACCACCAATCCCTGAAAGGTATTGATCCAGCCCAACTGGCGCACGATGTAGAACACCGGGATCAGAGTGATGAAGAACGGAACCATCATCGTCGCCAGAATCATGTAGAACAGCAGGTCGCGCCCCGGAAACTGGTATTTGGCAAAGGCGAACCCGGCAATGGAACTGGTGAAAAGCACGCCCAGCACCGTCGCCGCCGCCACGATGATGCTGTTGAGGTACAGCCGGTGCATCGGCACGACTTCGAGCAGGCCGGTGAAGTTGCTGAACTGCGGCGTGGCGGGAAACCAGACCGGCGGCTGGCGCGTGATCTCACTGGTCGTCATGAGCGACGAGTTGATCATCCACAAAAACGGAACGACCATGACAATCGCGCCGAAGATAACGATCACGTAGCGCGCAACGTTCAGCGACAGCGCCCCGATTCGATACTCATTTCTGGCCATCGCGCCCTCCTATTCCTGTGTCCGGTCGCGCAGCAGCCGAAGCTGGACAATCGTGATCGCCAGAATGATGGCCAGCAAAATGAAGGCCATCGCCGAAGCGCGCCCCATGCGCTGGAACTTGAAGGCCGTGTTGTACATATGCAGCACAACGGTCATGGTGCTGTTGGCCGGCCCGCCATTGGTAGTGGCGAATACCAGATCAAAGACCTGTAACGCGCCGATCGTGTTCGTCACGATGACAAAGAGCATAACAGGGCGCAGCAACGGCAGGGTGATATGGCGGAAGCGCTGCCAGACATTCGCCCCATCAACGCTGGCGGCATCATAATAGTCCTGAGGAATGCCCTGCAGCCCGGCGACGAAGATGACGATGTAATAACCGAGATACTGGTACACCGCCATGATGATGATGACATACAGCGCCTGATCCGGGCTGGCGAGAAACGGCTGTCTTGTGCCGCCGAGTGCGATCAGCAGGCTGTTCACCAGCCCGTAGTTACGGTTAAACAGAAAGCCGAAGATCACGCCCAGCGCCAGCGGCGCGGTGATGACCGGCAGGAAATACAGCACCCGCCACAGCGTTTGGCCGCGCAGGCGGCTGTTCAGCAGCAGCGCGAACGCCAGCCCCAGAATGACGTTGCTGCCAACACCGCCGATCACAAAGATGAACGTGTTCACCAGCGCGCGCTGAAAAATGGTGTCCTGTGTCAGCAAATAGACATAGTTGCTGAGGCCGACCCACGGCATTTCAGACGGCGGCGTCAGCATGTTCCATTCGTGCAGGCTGACCCAGCCGGTGAACAGGATCGGGCCAAGCGAAAAAACCAGCAGACCGGCAACCGGCAGCGAAATAAAGATATAGGCCCAGATCATGCGTTGCCGGAAAAGCGTATTTCTGCGCGGGGTCGAGAACTGGTTGGCTGGCGTGGCCAGCGCCTTTGTTCCGTCCAACGTCGACTCCAAACACTAAGTAGAGGTGTGTGGCGGCAGCAGCGAACAGCGAACGATGAAAGTGAGGGATGCCCGCTCTGTGTTGCCGGGCATCCCTGATAGCGACCGTCGAATGGCTGGCTTATTGCGCCGCGTACTCGGCGAGTACCGCATCGCCCTCCATGGCGGCGAACTCCAGCGCGCTGGCTGGGTCCTGCATACCGGAGAGCACGGCTTCGATCTCGGCCTGAAGTTTGGTCTTGACCTCCTGCCCGCCGGCGGCGATTGGCTCTGGCACAGCATAGGCCGTGCTGGCGACGAACGGAGCGAGGAAATGATCGCCCAGTTCTTCCGAGAAGGCTTCCTGATCGTAGATCATGCTTGGAATGGCGCCGAGCGAGTGCACCAGATAGTCGCCCATCGGCGAGGGTTCGCCTTCAGCCGGCGGCGTGTTCATCCACTGGATGAAATCCCAGGCCACTTCGGGATGTTCAGAAGTAGACGCCACGCTCCACAGCCAGTTATACGACATGGTGGCTGTTTCACTACCGCTCGGCCCGACGGGGATGGGCGCGACGCCGACTTCCGTGTCATAGTCGATAGCTTCAGCGGCGCGCAGAGTCGCCCGCCACCAGTTAGCCATAATCGTCATGCCAACGCGGCCATTGACGAATTCCCCACTCGGCACGCTGATATCGAGGCTACCATCGGCCAGCAGATCAGCGTACAACTGGAGAGTTTCCAGACCTTCCGGGCTGTTGAAGGCCGTGGCCGACAGATCCTCAGTCAGATAACGGCCTCCGTTCGACATGAGCAACGAAGCGAACGGGTGAACGATGCCAGAGTCCCAACCGGGCCACACAGCGAAACCGGCCTGCGTAATCGCGCCCGTGTCGTCGGTAACCGTCATAGCGGCGGCCATCTCACGGAGTTCTTCCCAGTTCTGCGGCGGCTCGCTGTAACCGGCTTCTTCGAGCAGGCGCTTGTTGTAGATCAGCAGATAAGTGTTGACCTCGGTCGGCCAGCCCCATACCTGACCGCCGGCGGAAACGCCCTCGACGATGCCGGGCGAGGTATTGGCTACAATGGCGTCGACGACTTCCTGAGGCGGCACGGCCAGCAGGCCACTGCGAGTGAACTCAGGCAGCCACAGGTTATACAGATGGAAAATGTCGGGGTTGGTTCCGGCGGTCTGGCCCGTGATGATCTTCGTCAGCAGATCGTTGAAAGGCACGGTTTCCAGTTCAATTTTGACGCCCGGATTGGCGGCTTCATACGCTTCGATCATGGCCAACTGGCCGGGCAACACGATTTCCTCGCCCCAGTGCGTCAGCACGCGCAGCGTGATTTCTTCCTGCGCCCCAGCGATGGAAGCGCCTAACACGAGGACAACAACGAGGATCAGCGAAACAAGTAACGGACTTCTGTTCATTTCTATTTTGCTCCCAAAAGATCGCAATCGATCGTACTTTTGATGGCCCGAACGTCAGTCGTGGTACAGGAAGTAGCCTTCCCGCAGCCGGTCGAACGCCTCCAGACCGGCCTGCCATGACGCGACGAGTTCGGACACAGGGCGTCCGGCATCCAGATGCTCGCGCACCTGAGCGCCGCCGGAGAGAAGATCAATCGGCCGCTGCCCGCTTTCGGACCACGGCCCACGCCACGAAAACTCCGCTGGCCACAATGACCTGACGCGTGCGATCAGATGAAGCGTCGTTTCAACGGGCCGGAACACCTCCCGGTCGCGCACGTACATATGCACGCCGCCGCAAAGCTCGCCCTGATACTTGCTGATGGTCGGTGTGAAATACACCGGGCGAAAGCGCACGCCGGGCAGATCAAGGCTGTTGAGGTCGTCGGCCAGCGTCTCAGCATCGATCCATGGTGCGCCGATGTATTCAAATGGTTTTGTCGTTCCCCTCCCCTCCGATAGATTGCTGCCCTCGATAAGACATGTCCCCGGATAAACCTGTAGCGCGGAAAGCGTTGGCAGGTTCGGCGACGGCGGCACGAACGGCAGACCGGTGTCGTCGAACCACATGCTTCGCCGCCACCCGCGCATTGGAACCACGGTCAGATCGCAGCCGATGTCAAACGCCTCATTGCACAGACGCGCCATTTCACCCGCCGTCAGGCCATGGCGAATGGGAATCTCGACCGGCCCGACGAACGAGGTGTAGGCGGGATCGAGCACCAGCCCTTCGATGATCCGCCCGGCAATCGGATTGGGCCGGTCGAGCACGATCACCCGCCGCCCGTATTCGGCTGCCGCCGACATGACGTTGATGAGCGTCGCCAGATAGGTATAGAAGCGCACGCCGCCATCCTGCAGGTCGTAGATCAGAGTGTCGATCCCTTCCAGCATTGCGGCAGTAGGTCGCTGGGTTTCCCCGTACAGACTGTAGACCGGAAGGCCCGTCCGCGGATCGGTGTACGTTGACACGTGATCGCCTGCCTGAGCGCTGCCGCGCAGGCCATGTTCCGGCCCAAAGAGCGCGACCAGTTGCACATCCGGATGCGCGTGCAGCAGGTCGGCGCTACCCGTCAGGTTTTCGTCGATGCTGGCGGCGCTGGCCACCAGCCCGACACGCTGCCCGGCGACCAGATCAGGCTGTTCGCGCAAAAAGACGGTGATGCCCGGCGTTACCATCATCTGACCTCCGCCGTGGAGCCGCGTATGACTAGTCTGGGCGGCAGAACGATATTGGCAGGCGTCCCGTTTGCCTCGTCGAGCATGCCAAGCAGAAGCTCGAAAGCACGCTCGCCAAGCTCGGCAAATGGCTGGTGAATGGTCGTCAGTGGCGGCGTGGTATACGCGGCTGCCTCGATATTGTCGAATCCCACAACGGAGATGTCATCGGGCACGCGCAGCCCCGCCTCGGCCAGCGCGCGGTACGCGCCAATCGCAAGCTCATCGCTGGCGGCAAACACCGCGGTCGGGCGCTCGTCGTCCTGAAGCAGGCGATGCATGGCGGTATAGCCGTGCTGATAGCCCCACTGCACGCTCTCTGAAGGCAGGCTTCGCCGGTAGGTCAGGTTATGGTCCGCCAGCGCCTGCAGGTATCCCGCCTCGCGCTGGCGCGCGATTTCCAGACGGTGCGAGCCGCCGATATGCGCGATGCGCCGGTGTCCGAGATTGATGAGATGTTCCGTTGCCAGATACGCGCCCCGCAGGTTGTCGACGCTGACGGTCGGCAGCGGCGAATCGGTCACGCAGTCGATGATGACCGTGGGGATATGGTTTTCGACCAGTTGAAGCGCGTGTTCCCGGCCAATGGCGTTAACCATAATGGCGCCATCCGCGCGGCGGTCGCCGATGCTGTCGACATATGCCTGTTCGCGCGCGGGATCGAGGCCGGTGTTGTAGAGGAGAACGGTGTAATTCTGCGCGTAGGCCGCCGCTTCGATGGTGCTGGCAATGACCGACAGAACCGGGTTGGTGATGTCCATCACCAGCAACGCGATCATGCGCGTGCGGCGCGTCCGCATACTGCGGGCAATGGCGTTGCGTTTGTAGTTCAGCGCTTCGATAGCGTTGAGCACGCGCAGCCGGGTTTCTTCCGAGATGTTGCCCGTCTCGTTGATGACGCACGAAACCGTCTGCACGCTGACCCCAGCGTGATTGGCAACATCGCGCATCGTGGGTGAAGATCGCCGCATCCCGCCTCGTCCTTGATGTAGGTTGAACGTTCAACTGAACGTTCAACCCAACGTAGCACAAAATTCGTTACACCGTCAATTAAAGCTAAAGACGCTTCTCCCATTCCATGTAGTCACGGAATACCTGCTGGTTGTTATCCGGGTCCACTTCCGTGACGTTGGGAGATACGAAGATGCGTTCGGGCGTCTTGCCCATCCGCGTCAGAACGGCCGTTGTTTCCGCAAGCAGCGCCATCGTGAGCCCCACCGCCGCAAGCGTCGAGCTGGCTGCGACTTTCTCCGGCCGGCCTTCGACATCGACCAGCGCGTCCTCCGGCGGGCAGCAGTTGTCGATGACGATATCGGCGATATCGGCCAGCGCCTTGCCAGACGAGTGCGTTGGCTGGTTGCGCCGGCGGTTCGCGACCGACGTGACGCCGATGACCGTTAGGCCGGCTTCCTTACCTGCCAGCGCCATTTCGACCGGCGCAGCGTTCATGCCGCCATGCGAGTACACCACCAGACAATCGCGCGGGTCCAGATTGTGCGACAGCAGGATTTGCCGGGCATAGCCTTCCGTGCGTTCGATCCACAAAAGCTCGCGCGCCCCGCCCGGCCCGGTGATGTTGAACCACATCAGGCGCGGGTCCATGATGGGATGGAAGCCGACATAAGCGCCGTAGCGCGGGAACATATCCTGCACGGGCAGCACCGAGTGACCGGAACCGAACATATGCACGGCGCGACCGGCGGCAATCGATTCCGCGCAGGCCTGCCCCGCCCGCTGCAGCGCGTCCATCTGCGTTGTCCGGATTTTTTCAAGGATGGGCAGCGACTTTTCAAAGTATTCGTTGGCGGACATTTTGATCTCCTTAAGCGTTAGCGCTCTGAAATGCGGCAAAGGCAGCGCCAAGTAAATTCGCCTCTTCGCCGAGCGAGGAACACACAATCGGCAGGTCGCGCGCGGAATACGGCTGCGCCCAACGCTGCACGGCTCGCTGGACACCCGGCAGCAGCAGATCGCCCTGCTGGCCGATGCTGCCGCCCAGAACGACAATCTGCGGGTTGGCAAAGCTGATCACCGCGCTGACGCCCTGCCCGATCCATTCGGCGGCTTCTTCCACCACCTGACAGGCCAGCGGATCGTTCTGGCGCGCCGCCTGAAAAACATCGCGGGCGCTGAAATCATGGCCCTGAAGCGATGAAACTCGTCCCTCAGCGATCAGGCGTTTGGCGCGTTCGGCAATCGCCGGCCCCGAAGCAAGCTGCTCCCAATGTTCCAGACCATCCGGCCCGTGAATGGGAAACCAGCCAATAGCTCCGGCTAGCCGGTCGCGCCCTTCCCACAGCCTGCCATCGACGATGAATCCGGCCCCAATGCCCGTGCCGATGACAATCGCAGCCATATTCTGATACCCGCGCCCCGGCCCAAGCCAGTATTCCCCTAGAGCCGCCGCATGGCCGTCGTACGCGAGGGTCACTGGCGCATTCAGCCTGCTCGCCAGCATGCCTTTCAGGTCGGCGTTTTCCCAGCCGGGAAGATTGGGCGCCCAGAGCACCCGGTCGCTACCCCGCTCCAAGACCGCCGGCACGCACACGCCGACCGCACCGGCAGCCTGCCCGTCCAGCAGGCGCGCGCCCAATGTGACGATCTGCTCGACAACAGCGTCAGGGCCGCTGAGGTCGGTCGGCTGTTGAGCCTTGGCGATCACGCCGTCCTGCTCGGTGACAATCGCAACGGCAACTTTGGTCCCGCCAACGTCGGCGGAGAGTGCAATCATAGGCCGCTCCAAAGGGCGCGCCGAACCAGCGTGCAGGTATCGCAGCGCGACGTTGAACGTTCAAGTGAACGTTCAACCAACATAACACAAAAGGAATTTCGAAGTCAATTCAATACCTATTATGCAGGAACCGGCGACCTGCTACTGCTGCCCCCAGATGCGCGCTGCCAGCTCAGTCAGCTCAGCCGTCAGTTGCGCCGCCAGCGCTTCGGCATCGGCAATGGCCACCTTCAGCGCGCCCTCGTCCATGTCGTCCACGCCGACATAAGACTGTAGTTCGGCCAGCCGCGCGAGTACCTCTTCCCGCTGCGCCCAAAAGTGGTTGTACGAGGCGAGGAGAATATTCGGGTCCTCCGTCATGAATGTGTCTCCTGTTGTCGTACGCCAGACTGAAGCCAGCATACCCGGATTTTGTTTTTAGCGCATCTGTATTGTTGTGCCGGCTAACGTGGCCTACGCCGGAAATACTATTAGCACGGTGTCTCGAACGCTTGCAGGGCGTCGTCGCTATCTTCAGCGCCGCCCGCGCGTCCGTTTCCCATCTCCGGTCATAAGTGAAGTCCTGTGTATGCGGGCAAGACGCTCACAATTAGCAAAACTACATGAGCGTCTTGCGCGCCATCACTCATCTAGAGAAGTGACAAATATTACTTTGCGACGCTAAATAACCTCCCTATGATCAGGAGTAACGCAGCAATACCTCTGGGAAGCCCGGACGGCAATGCCCGCCGTCTGCGCGCTGACCGACCGCGCTTCGAGACTATCCCGGCCTCACCCGCGGCCTTTCGCATTTGCCAGGGCTTCCCACGCCTTGCAGAAAGGACGACGCGATGCCTCTCGAAAAACGCTCCATGTACCGTTTCCCGTGGTCCGGCAACGACAATCCGATTGGCTGGCTTGAAGTGACCGACCGTTGTAATACTTACTGCCGGGGCTGTTACCGCATCAACGGCATGCAGGGTCACAAACCGCTGGAGCAAGTCAAGGAAGAAATCCAGCTCCTGAAGAAGTGGCGCAACTGCGACAATATCTCCATCGCGGGCGGCGAACCGCTCATTCATCCGGAAATCCTGGACATCGTCGCCTACATTCGCGAGCTGGGCATGAAGCCGCTCATTCTGACCAACGGCATCCGGCTGGAAAACAACCGCGCGCTGATGATCGAACTGAAACGG
This sequence comes from Chloroflexota bacterium, assembly GCA_003242205.1. GTDB lineage: Bacteria > Chloroflexota > Anaerolineae > Aggregatilineales > Phototrophicaceae > ZC4RG36. The sequence continues at coordinate 8,514 of QGUR01000103.1, forward strand.
GCCGGAGCCATCGGCTTCACCTTCCACATCGACAGCGAGCAGGCCCGTCCGCACTGGAAGGGCAAGAGCGAGGAAGAGTTATTCGAGTTGCGCCAGCACTTCGCCGACATGGCGCATTCGGTCGGCGGGCTGTTCGCCAGTTTTGGCATGACCGTTTATCCCGGCAATCTGGACTTTGTGCCGCGTATGGTGGCCTGGGCAAACAAAAATATCGACCGGGTGCATGGGCTGGTTTTCATCGGCTTCCGCAACGCGGCGCTTGAAGGCGATTTTGACTACTACGTTGCTGGCAAAAAGATCACGCTGCAAACCAGTTATGCGGCAGAGAACACGTCTGAGTCGTATCTGACTTCCGCCGACATCTACGAGAAAATCAAAGAATCGTTCCCGCATTACGAAACGTCAGCCTACATGGGCGGCACGCAGGTTCACGACAAGTTCACATGGCTGGTATCGGCGCAGCTTGGCACGCGGCATAAGATGTATGGCTCTGCCGGGGCAAAAGTGATGGAACTGTTTCAGATGGTTCACCATCTCAGGCACGGCACCTATGTGATCTATTCGCCCAGCCACCGGCTGCCGAAAGCGGCGTTCCTGCTCGGATTACTGGATAGCGGCGTTCGGGAAGCGGCCCGCAATTTCCTGCGCGAAGTCCTGCGACACCCGACCGAACTCTTCAAGCCGCTGTACGTGCAAAGCATCGGCATCATTCAGGGGCCGGACCTGCTGGAAGACGGGCGGGTCGATATGTGCGAAAGCTGCCCGGATATGACGGTCTGGAATGGCAGGCTGGTGCATTCCTGCCGTCTGGACGAGTGGCGGCTGTATGGCGGCTATGTATCGCCGCAGCCGCGCCATGCCGAGAACACACCCGTCGCCGAGACAGCGATTTCAGAGGTCACGCTTCACCCTGAATATCGACGCTAACGCCGATAATCTGAGTGTCTACAGTCACGCCGCTGACAGGCCGCCCGTCCGCGTCAACCGGGACCGGACGGGCAAAATCGTCGATTGGCCCGCGCTGGTTGCTCAGGTCAATCGGCACATGCACCGCGGCCACCTGATTGACCTTGCTCGCCGGGCCGCTGACCGTCACCTGATTGACGTCGAAACGCGGATCGCCCACGATTTCGTAGCCCGGCGGCAAGCTGTTCTCGAACTCCGCCCGGACTTCGACCAGTTTCGAAGCCAGTTCTTCGAGTTCGACCGTAATCTGGCTGGGAGAAATATCGACATGGCTGACCGGGCGCGCGACCGTCGCCACCAGCGGAACGGTATGCTCGCCCGGCGGCTGGCCGCGCAGGTCTGCTGTGATGATGATGTCATCGGCGACCAGCACGTCGCGCACCGAACGCTGGGCGCGCACAAGCACGCGGGCTGTCTGCCGCAGCTCATCCTGATTCGTAATCACCAGACCATCGTCCACCAGAATACGGATCGGGATTGCCTCGCTCATACGCCACTGTTCAATCGGGTTAAGCTGCGAGGTAGCCATCACCCAGATCAGGAAAGCGAGTACGAGGCAGCCCAGAAACCAGGCCACATTCTCGGTCACGATCTGGCGGAGGTTTCTTTTACTCTGCATCAGACGCTTCTTTGGTCGCCGTTCGCGCGGCCAAAAACCGACGCGACCTGATCGCGAACGCGCTGCCACACCGGCAGCGCCGGGCGCGTCTCCGGCCCGTAGAACGCATTCAGGATCGTTCGCAGGCGCTTCGAGTCCAGCCGCATGATCATGCGCCCGCTATTGGCAATCGAAATCCGCCCGGTTTCTTCTGACACAACGACGCAGATCGCGTCGCTCACCTCGCTCATGCCAAGCGCCGCGCGGTGGCGCGTGCCGAGTTTTGGATTGGGCAGATTGCGGCTGGACGACAACGGCAGCACGCAGGCCGCGGCGGCGATTCGCCCGTTCCGGTCGATAATGGCCGCACCGTCATGTAACTCGGTTTTCGGCCAGAAAATGGTCAGGAATAACTGCGGGCTGACTTCGGCGTCCAGCGGAATGCCGGTACGCATATACTCGTCCAGCGCGCTGTTGCGTTCCAGAATGATGAGCGCGCCATGTCGCCGTTCGGACAGGCGTTCCGCCGCAGTACAGATGTCGTCGATAATCTTGGCCCGCTGGCTCTCCGGCGCGCCCGCTCGATTGATCAGCAGGCCCGCCCGCCCCAGACGCTCCAGCGCCCGCCGCAGTTCGGGCTGGAAAACCACCGGAATGGCGATGGCCATCACCGTCAACATATTGCCGAGCAGCCAGCGCAAAGCCAGCAACTGAAAAACGTTGGAAATGAGGATAACGCCGGCAAGAACCAGCACCATACCGCGCAGCAGCGCAACTGCCTGCGTGCCGCGAATAAAAAAGCTGAGGCCAAAGAAAAGCAACGCTACCAGGAAAATGTCCAGAATAGCGAGCGGCGTCAGGCTTTCAAAAATCCAGACGAGTTCCACACTTTAACCTGTCAACACGCCGGTCGCCGGGGGCGTTTGCTCATCCCCCTAACTGCGCCAGCAGACGTTGGTAGTCCTCAACCCCGGCAGGGTTCAGGCTGATAATCTGGCGAATAGTCTTGGCGGCCTCGCGATTCATACCGGCCTGAAGCTGGAGTTCACCAAGAGCGTCAAGCTGGGCAATCGCGTCCTCCTTGCGCCCAAGCTGACGGTAGACTGCGGCAAGCCGCATTCGCAAGGCAGTATCCTTGCTATACAGCGACACCAGTTCTTCCAGCAGCTTTGTGATCTTGTCTGTCTGCTTCTCACGAGCATAAATGCCAAGCAACTGATCGAGCCGGCGAATGCCGTCGAGATGATTGCCCTGCCGGTAATTGAGCTCGATGAGCATACGGTACGCGCGCTCGTCATCCGGCTTTAACTGGATGATCTCCTCATAGGTCTTCTGGGCCCGACGGCTGTCGAGGCGCATCTGGTCGATGTCGGCCATGTGGTGTTTGATCCGCACGAGCGTATCAACGGGCGCGTTCACGCGGCGGCCCAGACGCTCGGCAAGATTCAGCGTATCACGCGCCTGCTCGAAATTGCCCAGCTGGTTGTAGGCATTGGCCAGTTCGATGTACTGGTCAATCGCGTCCAGCCACTGCTGCTCGGCTTCCAGCAATTCGATCAAGGTCTGGCGAATGCCGATGTCGAGCGGGGCCATTTCCAGAACTTTCAGCAGAACGGAACGGCTGCGTTCGTATTCGCCGCGCACCAGAAAAGTCCGCGCCACGACCGCATACTTGTTGATGGCCTGCCGGATGCGACCTTCGCGCATCATGATCTCGGCCATACGCAGGTGAACCGGCAGGTAGTATGGCGACAGTTCAATAGCGCGGTGCGCTTCATCCATCGCCAGAGTCAGCATACCCGTACGGGTGAAATGGTCAATCCGAGCGATCGCCTCGGTCAGTTCATCACCGTGGCTGGCGACGAGGATTTCAAAAGCGCCCTCCTCGCCCTGCTCGCGCATCGTCTCGGCGATCTGGCCGCGTGTCTCGGCAATCCGTTGTTTCCAGCCGCGCCCGCGCATCAGGCGTTGGTAGCGCTGCCATACCGCGATCAGCGCTTCATCAGAACGGCCTTCCAGCATCTCGAGAAGCCGCTTGTAGACCGTTTCGATCTCCGCGCGCGCCGCGTCGGTCGGCGCCAGATCCCGATCCACAGCCCGCGCCGACTGAATCAGCGCCTGCGCCGCTTTCAGGTGCTTCTGGGCCTTGTGATACGCTTCACCCAATCCGTAGTAAGCGCCCGCCTCCAGACGCGGCTCCAGAATCGCTTCGGTTAGATAAGGCACGGCTTCGTCGGGCTGTTCGTCCAGCAGAAGCGCGCCCAGATTCATGCTCAGCGCCGGATGGCGTATCTGATGTGCCGCCCGGCGATAGGCAGCGACCGCCTCCGCCCATTGCTCCTGACGCTGCAATTCCATCGCCTTCAGGGCGTCCGCGCCGGACACTTCGAGCGAGCCGGTTTCCATGACATGCGAGGCCAGCAGGGTCAGCGCGAGACGCATCGCTTCCTCCAGCGGCCCGTCCGTATCCGTTTCAACCTCCGGAGCCTCTCGCTCAATCGCGCCGGAAAGGCTGCCGGTCTGCGGGCGGTCTGCCCCCTGAACATCGTCCTGCGGCAGCACGATGGCCGAACCGGCCTCAAGCGCCTGAATGGTGTTCAGTACCTGCGGATTATTCCTCTCCAGCCGCAGCGCCCGCTGAGCCGCCATGAGCGCCTTTTCGTTGTCGTTCATACGCTGGAAATAATAGGCCAGCGTCAGATACTCGCGCACGGCCCCGCGCGTATCGCCAAGCCGTTCCCGAAGCTGGGCCAGTTTGCCGTGAATCGCGATCAGGCCCGGCGACAGATGTGTCGCCCGTTCCCAGTTGGCAATCGTCTTGTCAAAGTCGCGCTGGGCATAATAGATTTCGGCGACATTGATATACTGCTGAGCCGCTTCGCGCTGCCGCCCCAGTCGCTCCAGTACCTCGGCGCTTTTTTCTAGTGGGATCGGGTCATCAGGATCAAGCTGGTGGCAACGCGAGTAAACCTTGAGCGCATCGTTCAACCGCCCCACGTGCAGCAGCGCCAGACCGAGATGGAGGTGCGCTTCCGGATCATCGGGAAACTCCTGAACGGCTCGCCCATACGCCCGAATCGCTGCGTCCCAGTCTTCATCCCAGGCCGCATTGTGTCCGGCGCTCATCGCTTGCTCGTAGGCATCGCGGTTCCCAGCCATAGTTCGACCCTGTACCGAGGCAGTTAGCTATCCGAGTAATTTTACAAGAATCGCTTTTTGCGCGTGCAGGCGGTTTTCCGCCTGATCAAAAATGACCGATTGCGGGCCATCGGCAACGTCGTCAGTGATTTCCTGCCCGCGATGCGCCGGCAGGCAGTGCATGACGATGGCATTCGGCCCGGCATGGCGCAGCAGGTCGGCGTTCACCTGATAAGGGCGCATCGCTTCCTTACGCGCGGCGGTTTCCGCCTCCTGCCCCATGCTGACCCAGGTATCGGTATAAACAACATCTGCGCCCTTAAGCGCGGCGGCCGGATCGTGATACGTTTCGATGCTGCCGCCCGTTTGGCGAGCGATGTCCGCGGCAGTTTCCAGAGCAGCTTCCGACAGTTCGTATCCTGGCGGCGTGGCGATACGAAAGTGCATGCCGAAATGCGCCGCCGCTTCCGCCAGCGATGCGGCGACGTTGTTGCCATCGCCCACATAGGCCACGCGCAGGCCCTGTGTCCGCCCGTAGTGCTCGTAGATGGTCAGTATATCAGCCAGCGCCTGACACGGATGATGTTCGTCGCTCAGGCCGTTGATGACGGGCACGTCGCTCC
>QGUR01000418.1 GCA_003242205.1 Chloroflexota bacterium
TGCCGCTGGAGGCTGTTCGGCCAACGTCGGCAGGCGGATTGTGAAGGTCGTGCCTTTGCCCAGTTCGCTGTTGACAGTGATCGTTCCACCGTGCGCGTCGACAATCCATTTGGCAATCGACAGCCCAAGTCCCGCGCCTTCGCCTGTCTGGCGCGCGCGCGATGTGTCGGCCTGATAGAAGCGGTCGAAAATGCGCTCCTGATCTTCCTTGCTGATGCCGATGCCGGTGTCCGATACTTCCAGCACGCAGTCGTCATCTTCCCGCCGCAGGTTCAGCGTGATCACGCCGCCGTCAGGCGTGAATTTCAGCGCGTTGCTGACCAGATTGAGCAGTAATTGCTTGATACGGTCGGCGTTGCCGTTGATGCGTACCGGCTCGAAGTCGCGCACCTGAATTTTGATCGAGCGATCTTTCGCCAGAACGCGTGCTTCGCGGTACACCTCGCTGACGACGGTATCGACGTCGATCGGCTCCAGTTCCAGCGTCAGGCCGCCGTAGTCCGCGCGGGCAAGCAGCAGCAGGTCATTGACCATGCGCGACATGCGGTCGACTTCGCTCTCAATGGCGTCGAACGAGTCGCGGTCCATGCCGTAGCGTTTGATCAGGTCGAGGTTGCCGCGAATGGCTGTCAGCGGCGTTCGCAGTTCGTGCGAGACATCGGCTACAAAGCGCTGCTGCACCGTGAACAGGTGCTCCAGCCGCGACATCATGCGGTTAAATACCCACGTCAGGCGGCCAAGCTCGTCCATTGGCCCCGACCATTCCAGCCGCGTTTTCAGGTCGTCCGTGGAGACAATACGCGCCGCTGCCTCGGTAATCTGATTGATCGGCTTGAGCGCGCGCGACGAAAGCCATGTACCGAGGCCAATCGACACAATCATCGCCACACCACCTGCAATCGCCATGATTGCGACCAGTTGGCGACTTGCGTCCTTGATGGCCTGAGACGAGGTGGCAACCTGTATCGCGATGCGGCGGCCCCAGATATCGAGCGCGTAGGTCAGGACGCGCCATTCGGTGTCGTTGTTGGTTACGGTGCTGAAAACCGACGAACGGCCCTGCTCGGGCAGGAGCGCGCCGAGAGAAGCCGCGTCCAGCGGTCGCTCGTAGCCACGCACGTTGGTGGACGAGTCCATCAGCTCGGGGCGGCCCGTGCTGAGGTTCCAGACCTGAACGAGCATGCCGGAAAGGCCGAAGGCGTCGATCGGCGGCAGGTCGACGACGACCTGATTGGGCGGCCCGAATTGCGCGACGAGCGAGGCGCGCGTGTTTTGCAGCACCTTGTCGATTGTCGTTTCAAGCATCCGGTCGGTCGTCGAGATGAGCGCCCACCGCATGACGCCGTATACACCCGCACCGAAAATGAGCAGGATCGCGGCCAGCAGGCCGGAATACCAGAGAATCAGCTTGGTGCGGATCGACATGGCGTGTCAATCATTCTTCTTCTCGCAGCACGTAACCTACGCCACGAACGGTATGGATCAGCCGGGGTTCGCCTTCCGCTTCGGTTTTCTGGCGCAGGTAACGTACGTAGACTTCGATGATGTTGCTTTCACCGCCAAAATCATAGCCCCAGACGCGGTCGAAAATGACATCTCGCGTCAGCACCTGTCGCGGGTTACGCATAAACAGTTCGAGCAGTTCGTATTCCTTGGCCGTCAGGTCGATTGCGCGCTCACCGCGATAGGCGCGATGCGTGCCGGTGTCGAGCGTCAGGTCGTTAAAACGCAGGATTTCCGGCCGCGAGGTGGGCGTGCTGCGCCGGAAGAGCGCGCGCACGCGGGCCATCAGTTCGTCAACGGAAAACGGCTTGACCAGATAGTCATCCGCGCCGGCGTCGAGGCCGGTGACCCTGTCTTTAATATCGTCCTTGGCCGTGAGCATCAAAATGGGAACGTCGCTGGCCGCGCGCAGGCGCTTGCAGACTTCCAGTCCGTCCAGCCCCGGCAACATCCAGTCGAGAATGACGAGATCGGGCGGATTATCCCGGGCAATACTGAGGCCGGTCTGGCCATCGCGCGCAACGCTCACGCGGTACCCTTCGTAAATCAGGCCTCGTTCGATAAACTGCGCGATGCGCGCCTCATCTTCGATGAGCAGTATTCGTTCGCCTGCCATGTGTTAAACGTCCTTATCGCTGCGATGACCCTTTGGTAAAGTATACCGTAATCTCTCTCTCGGTGTAATGCCGGGTGTCATGTCTGCGTCTGCTGAGCGTCCAGTGTTTCTTCGGTGGCCGGGCCGATGCCGGGTATTTGCGTTGCCGGGTCAAGCGTTGGAAATGTTTCGGGGAAGATCGCTTCGGCGGTGACGTCCGGCGGCGCAGCTGAATCTGGCGGCGGGTATGGCCCCCATGCATAGGCAACCGCGTTCGTGACCGGCAGCGGGAAGCCCTGACCGGTGCGCGGATCGAACAGCGCCAGAACGCCTCCTTCAAAAGCGACCATGACGCCTGCACCCGGCCCCCAGCGGAGGTTCCCGCCAAGGTCGATCGGCGTCTGGCCCAGCACTTCTACCTGCGGCGTGCCCGGCGATAGCGCGACCAGCGTGCCATAGCCCTCCGGCGTTTCCTCCTCCGAAGCGAGCCGGCGGAAGAAATACAGACGCCCGTCGGGCGCAAGCGTCGGGTAGCGATAGACGGCTGCGTTGTCCAGTAGCGCGGCCTGCGCGTTGGCCGCGGCGAGATTCATCGTCAGCAGGCCGCCGTCATGCGGGGCAAAGACCGGCACCCGGTTTGTCACCCATTCCAGACCGTAGGATGAGGGAATGGCGGCCTGAAGCGCGAACTGGCTGCCGTCGCGGCGGTAAATCCACCAGATGTTGCTGCCCGCCTCGCCGACCAGATACATGCCGTCTGGAGACCAGCTCAGCCCCTGAAGATTGGGCTGCGTGATGGTCGCGAACGCGCCGATGATCGTGTAATAGACACGCACGCCGTCGGCGGTTGTATAGGCGATGGCATCTCCCTGTGGCGACCATGCCATTGTAAAACCACGCCCGCGCAGTGGCGGATAGCCGGCCATTGTGTCGACCTGTCGTGCGGTTTCCGGCGCATCGAGGTCGGCGATTATCAAGCCTGCTTCCGTGCGGTAGGAGATTTGCCTGCCGTCCTGGCTCACGGCAAAGTCGATGACAAACTCGTCGGGCGGCGTGACCGCCTCAACCCCCGCTGCGCCCCGGCCATAGCGCTGGACGATGCCGACAATTCCGGGGCCCACGAGACCGAACACATTCCCGTATCCGTCTTTTGCTTGAAAAAAAAAAAACACAACCAAAAACTACA
>QGUR01000419.1 GCA_003242205.1 Chloroflexota bacterium
CCGTGTTCGTTGAAAACCCCCCCTGCTGTTTATAGGCGGCTTTGGTCCAGAAACGGTCCTGAAGGCTGGCCTTCCCCGCCCCTTCGGACGCCCCCGCCGCCGCGGCCGCCGTCGCCGCAGCCGTCGCCGCAGCATTGGCTTCCTCCGCCTGCCGGGTTGCCGCAACCGACGTCGGGTCGGGTGTTGGGGTCGGCGTTACGGTGGGCGGGCGCGTGTTGGTCGCCGTCGGCGTTGGGGTATCCGTCCAGGCATCCGCCGTCGCCGTCAGATTGGCGAATTCGACCGACTGGGTTTGCGTCTGGTATAGCGCAACCGAAACGGCCGTGTTGGTTCCCAGCACGGCGGTGGTCGTCAGTTCGGCTTCCGTCGGCCCGGTATCCTGCATCGCCAGCATCACAATTGCGCCCAGGCCGACGAGGAAGAGCAGGATCATCAACGCGGCGAGGACGACGAACACACGGTTCGGCCCCGAACGCTCCTCGTCTTCAACCAGATCTGGCAAATCCTCGTCGCCCTCCATGACTGGAGGGAGATCGTCGTCGCCAAAATCGAATTCTTCGTCATCGTCAAAACGAAAATCATCGTCGTCGAAGTCGAAGTCAAAGTCGCTTCTATTGCTCATGGTCCCTCCAGCGACATGGGCGCGGGATTAAGCGGTTTCAAGCTCATTGGCCGTACACTTCCAGATTTGCAAGCGGCACAAAGGCCGACGCCCCCGATGCGAATTGAACCTGCGCGCACAAAACACGCAGTCCATTCTCTAACAGGTAGGGCGTTTTTGGCAAATGCACGATCTGGCCAGTCATTCCGGCATATTCTCCCCGTGTCAGCCGCACATTCAGTCCCGGACGCAGCGTGACTGTTTCGGGGAGAACGGGCGGTCTCTGCCCGGTGGATCGGGGCAGATTCACGACCAGTTCCGGCACGTTTGTTGACTGGCGTTCAGGCGTAACTGCATCGAGCGTCGCCTGACGCCCGCTCAGCCCTTCCAGAAATGAATAGACGAAAGCGCTCATGGGCCGCGCTCCAAAGCCTTCGGTGAGCAACACGGCCAGCGAAAAGCCGCGAACCATATCCACCAGTTCGGGCGCCATGCTGGGCGCGACAACGCCGGCAATGCCGACCTTCTCCGCAATTTCCAGTCCCGCCCGGCGCAGAGGCTGGCGCAGAACGACGATCGTGCCGCGATAGCCAAGCGCAATCTCGTCGATTTCAATCGCGTCGAGTTCGCTGTCCGGCCAGATACGCAAAGGGCCAACGCTCAGGCGGTTATTGCCCCATACGCCCTGCAAAACCGCGCCGCTCGCCTCGATAACAACACCACGCCGCTCGCGAACGGCGACCACCTGCCCCGAAAGCCCGGCCTGTGCCTCGACAGGCTCCGGCAGTTCCTGAACGATGACCCGGCCACCGCCGACGTGACGGATGACACCGTCGATAGGCGATTGCAGCTTTCGCCCGCGGCCTTTTGCCTTACCGGCGATCACCTGCCCCGCTTCGACAGGCTCGCCGACTTCCACCAGCATCAGGTCGGCAAGCGCCTCCGGGCGTTTCAGCCGAAGTTCCTGAACGGCATCGAGAACGACGTAACGCGCAGCGGCCTCGCCGCGCGCGACGACATCCCGCAAATCGACGCGTTCACCGACCTGCGCTTCAACCTCGCCGACCACGCCCTCCGGCAACAGACGCTCGCGCCGGATCACGCCGGAAGGGAGAATATGGCGTTGATCAGGAAAATAGGTCGCGTAGTTCATCCAGTTCGTCGCTTTCGCTCACCGGCTGCTGCTTCTGCCGGCGTTTTCGGGATGACGACGCTGCCGCGCCATCGGGTCGCGCCTGACGCCCGCCCGCAGCCCGCGCCCGCCCATTCACCGCCGCCGTCGCGCGCTCACCCTCGGCGGGCGGCGCTTGCAGCCAGCGCTCGTCAATCGTCTGAACGGCGTCGCCCGTCGCCTGAGAGAGCCACAGCGGAAGCTGCGCCGCGCGCTGGCGCACATCCTGTGCCAGCGGTAACGGCCGCCCACGCGCGTCAAAAATCAGCCCGGCGGAACCACCCGGCAGGACAAGTTTCCACGTCCGCTTACCCCCGATGTGCAGACCCCGCCCGCGCACGCGCACTTCGACACGGGCGCGCACATCGGACGACATCGGATAAATCCAAAGATGGCCGCCTTCGACATCATGCTTGATCGTCTGCCCCGTGTCCTCAATTGTGATCTTCACGCTCATGGCGACACGCCCGGCGCGCGGCTTTCCACTGAGGCTGAAGGCCACGCCCAGCCGCTCCAGACCGTTGCTGCCCAGCACCTGAACGACCGCCGCCGGATTGATGTGGGCAACCGCGCCAAGCGCCGGAATCACCGCGCCCGGATCGCTCTGAAGCACGGTGACGCCCTGCGGGCAGAGGGCATCGAGCAACAGCATGGCCGTCATGCCAGGGCGGCCTGTCTGAGTCAGCGCCGCGCCCGAACCGATGACGCGCTGGAATGGCGGCAGCGGTTCGTCGATCCCATCGTCCAGCGCGCGATCCCACACCGGGGCGGCAGCCCGCACCAGCGCCCATGCGGAGGCCCGCACAAAGGCGTATTCCAGATAAAACTCGCGCACCGTTTCCGGGATACCGCCGGGGCGCAGCGCCTTGTTCATGGCGTAGGCCATGAGTTCCTGATCGTCCACGTAAAACGGTATCCAGGCCCGCACAGCGTCCAAGCCGACCGCATTGAGCAGGTTGGGCGCGCTGTGTCCGACGCCCGCGTCGGTGCGGATGATCGTCTCGGTTTTACCCTGAAGCGAGGCCGATAGCGTGCCGGTCGCGCTGCCGATGTCGAGCGCGACCACGCCGGTATCAAAAGCCTGCCCCAGATAATCCAGAATCAGGTTGTAGCACTGGGAAGTCGGCAGAACACCCAGCCGGCTCATCTCGCCGATGGTCTCAAATCCCGCGCCGCGCCGGGCCGACGCCGCATCGAAGGCCAGAGCCAGTTGCATCTGCGCCGGATCGAGTTCTTCGGCCTCCAGCGTCGGGCGCACGTTCGGCGCGATGAAAAGCCGCGTCAGGCCATTGAACAGCGCTTCAATCTCCGGCGCGAGATCGTTATTGCCGGCGAACAGCACGCTTGGCGCGTTCTGGTCGCGCAGCAACTGCACCGCCAGCGCAGCGACGCGCGCCAGCCGCAGCACCGGCTCGTCCGCGCCGCCGTCCAGCCCGCCGGTGATGAACATAAGATCGGGGCGGCTGGTGACAAACGCCTTCAAACACGCTTCTTCA
>QGUR01000104.1 GCA_003242205.1 Chloroflexota bacterium
ATCATCATCCGTGCTGATGCCGGCAACGCCGCAGGCGGTAGCCGTTAGACACCACCTCTTGAGGAGACCTGAGATGCAGAACGAAACCATTGTTATTCGCGCTAATGCCGGCAACGCCGCAGGTGGTAGCCGCTAGAACACTGAAGGTCCGGTTGGACCTGGAGACGAAGATGCTTCGCACGAACGAAACTCCCGTGATGGACGTACTTCCCTGGCCGAACGGCAAAGGCTTCAACGGTAGCAGCGAATGGTGGGAGTACGTCATGACAAAAGACGAACGCCGGCGCCTCGATAATCTGATGGGGCTGGCGCTATTAGACCCTGACGTATGCGACAGGCTGCTTACCAAACGCGATGAAACACTCATGAAAGCGTTTGGACTGTCCACTCAGACTCAAGCGTGGTTACGCGGCCTACAGGCTACCTCTCTGTCAGAGCTTGCTCAGGCCATCGTCGCCAAAGCACCGCAGTTGGCTTAGGAACAGACATATAAACAGCCTACAAGCATTGCTGAGAGGGCTAGGAGGAACGGTTTGCCGCTCGCTTAGCCCCAATCAGCTTTTTTTGTCTGGCGTCGCAGCGCTTCCGAACGCCCCGCCCCTTCTGACCACCTCGCGAGTGTCGTGGTAAGCCAGCCCGGTTGAGGTACCCGGTTCGGCGCGAACGTGGCGATCTTTGCTGGTTAGCTTGCTCTCAGACGGTGAGCAGGTTGTTCAGCAGGCCAATCTACCTTTAGACGGCGCGCGTTTTACAGGCTGCCCCACCACCTTTACCGGCTTATCACGAGACAAACCAATGACCCCGCCCACCCATCCGAGCAGTTCGTCCTTCATACTGCTTGTCGAAGACAATCCACAACTCCTGCGTGTCATGACGGAACTCCTCGAATTTGAGGGATATGCAACACGCTCCGCTTCCGGAGGTATTGATGCGCTGGCGCTCTTGGACGCCACGCCCCGGCAACCCCTTCTGATTGTCTCCGACATCATGATGGACGACATGAACGGCTGCGAATTTCTCCAGCGACTACGCACGGGACACGCCTGGCCCACAACGCCGCTGATCTTTGTAACGGGCAAGCCAATGGCCGAAGGCATTTGTCCCGGCTTTGACTTCCTGCCTGACGGGTATATCGAAAAACCCTTCAACCTGACGGACTTCATGGCCGTCATCCGTGCCGTCGTCGGCAACGCCCCGAACACCTCCGACCAAACTTAAAACGCAATTTCCGCGTTCGACTTGATATAGATTAAGTACAAAAACCGCCCTGCCCTGTATGCTGGCTCCATAGGCGATTGCGATGAAGGCAGTCGAGTATCGTAACGGGCCTGTTACCGAGGTTTACTGGAGCATACAGGGAATGAATAGTTCAATCAAATCCGCACTGATCAGTCTGATTATCGTTTTCGTTACCGCAGTGGCGCTGGCCTTACTGCCGGTCACCGTTGAAGTCACGCCATCAACTGTGAGCGCCGATCAGCCAGGCGAAGTCGAGAAAGCCGTCACGACCTCAGACAACCTGCACGCCGCTCACGCAATGAAGCCGGTAGTCGACGTTGCAGCCGAAGCTGCGCCAGCCGCCGAAACGACGATTCGTGAGTACACACTGGTTACGATCATCGGTCAAACGCCGGCCATGGCGTTTATCGGTTCAGGCGGCGAAATTGACGGACAGATCAACCCGACGCTGACGGCCAACGTCGGAGATACTGTGAGGATTACGGTCATCAATGGCGATCCGGTGCTGCACAATCTGGTGATTGACGAATTCGGCGTGCATACCGGCGACCTGATCGAAAAAGATCAGACGTCAGTCGTCGAATTCGTGGCCGACCGGCCGGGCGAATTCAACTATTACTGTAACATTCCCGGCCATCGTGAAATCGGCATGGCGGGCCTGCTGAAAGTCGAAGGCGAAGCCCCGGCAGGCGAACCGGCAGCGGGACAACCTGTAGAAGTCGCCGTGCAGCCAACCGCGCTACCGGCTGATCCAAACGCCGTATCCATCGTGCGCGATCCTACTGACCTGCCCAGCCCAATCGGCGACCGAGAGCCGATGCACGTTCAGGTTGATCTGACAACCGAAGAGGTAGTCGGCACGCTGGCCGATGGCACGACCTTCAACTACTTCACCTTTAACGGCAAGGTCCCCGGCCCCATGATCCGCGTGCGCGTTGGTGATACCGTCGATCTGCGGCTGATGAACGCCGCCGATAGCCTCTTCCCGCACTCGATTGACCTGCATGCCGTAACCGGCCCCGGCGGCGGTGCGGTCTATACCCAGACGTTGCCCGATGGTACGACCTCGTTCAGCTTCAAGGCGCTGGCGCCCGGCCTCTACGTCTATCACTGCGCCACGGCCAGCATTCCCCACCACATCTCGTCAGGCATGTACGGCCTGATTCTGGTGGAACCTGAGGGCGGCTTGCCCCCCGTTGACCGTGAATTCTACGTCATGCAGGGCGAGATCTATACCAAAGAGCCTTATGGAACAAAGGGCCACTTGAGTTTCAGCCACGAGCACATGAGCAACGAACAGGCCGATTATCTGGTCTTTAACGGCTCGACCATCGGTTTGACGAGCGACGAGCACGCCCTGCGCGCCAACGTTGGCGAAACCGTCCGTATCTTCTTCGGTGTCGGCGGCCCCAACTATACGTCGTCGTTCCATATCATCGGCGAAATTTTCGACCGCGTGTACGAACTGGCCTCGTTGACCTCCGAGCCACTCACCAACGTGCAAACGACTCTGGTTCCGCCGGGCGGCGCGACCATTGTGGAGTTTCAGGTCGACGTTCCGGGGCGTTACATCCTCGTCGACCACGCGCTGAGCCGGATGGAACGCGGGCTGGCCGGATATCTGTACGTCGAAGGCGAGGAAGCGCCTGAGATTTTCCACGGCAACGGCGAGGCCAATCTGGCCGGACACTAGCCTTCAGCCTGACAGAACAAAACACGGTGGGGCATCTAGCTCCACCGTGTTTGATTCATCCTGCTCTGGCGAAGCCATGTTCACCCTGCAGGGTATCCCGATGGTGATCGGACAGGCGCGTCGATCACGCCTGCGATTCCAGCCACGCCATCGTCTTCGAAGCCAGACGGTCGAGCGCCTGCACAGCCATGGCGAGATGTTCTTCCTTCGTATCCTCTTCCTTGGCATGCGACAGGCCGCGCAGGCTCTGGACAAACAGCATGATGGTCGGCACGCCGGCACGGGCAACCTCTGCCGCGTCATGCAGCGGCCCGCTCGGCAGCCGGTGGCTGACTCCCGCAACTTCGGTGACGGCTTCGTCCGCCAGTTCGATCAACGTCGGATGGAACGGAATTGGGTGAATCTGCCACAGCTTGCTCCACTCAACGCTGACCTTTTCTTCTTCGGCAAAGCGCTGGCTGGCGTCTTTGGCTTCCTGCAACATGCGCGCCAGCGCGTCAGCGTCCAGATGGCGCTGGTCGAGCGTGATGTCGCACTGACCGACAACCGCCGTGACAATGCCGGGTTTTGTCACGACGCGCCCGACCGTGCAGACACCGCCATGACGTTTGGCGATCTCGCGAATTTCGAGGCCGAGTTTGGCGGCTGCGCCGAAGGCATCGCGGCGGTGATCCATCGGCGTCGAACCCGCATGAGCCGACTGTCCCGTAAAGGTAATGCTGTGCCGCTCCACACCGAACGTTCCCAGAACGACACCAAGCGGGAGATTCATGCTCTCCAGCACCGGCCCCTGCTCGATATGCAACTCCAGATAGGCCGCTGCGTTTTTCAGTTGCTGGCGCGCGTCGAGAATGCGGTCCATATCGACGCCATACTCGCGGACTGCGTCCTCCAGCCGTGTGCCGTACCTGTCGGTCAGATCGCGCAGTTCATCGGGGTTCATCGTACCCGAAGCAGCGCTGGAGCCAAAAAGACTGCGCCCGAAACGCGCGCCTTCTTCATCGGCCCAGTCGACCAGCCGAACGGTCACAGGCGGCGTGCCCTGAGCAGCAATCCGGCGCAGCGTTTCCAGCCCGGCCAGAACGTTCAGGCAGCCGTCGAGCCAGCCACCGTTCGGAACCGAATCAAGGTGGCCGCCGATCAGCATTTCGCGGTCCGACCGGCCTCTGAGCGTCACCCAGACGTTGGCCGCGGCATCGGTCTCAACTTCGACCGGAAGATCGGCCAGTTTCTCTCGAAACCACGCCCGGGCCTTGGCCCACGTTTCGGTAAAAGCAACGCGCTGCGCGCCGTCCTCATTGCTCGTTAGCGCACGAAGTTCTTTGAGTTCATCAATAGTCCGTTGAGGATTCAGGGGATATGACGTGGGCTGCATTTTAAGTAACCTTTTCTTAATAGTTCGCAGAAAACACGAAGATAACAAAGAATTTACATGCCCGGACGACGAACGTCAACTTATGTAAAAACAAGCGGCGCGCTTTTCCATCGGGAGCGCGCCGCATTTGCCCGATTTAGAGACAGCCAACGATGGGCCACATCCTCCCTAGCAGGGCCGCGTGGCCGGCAAGCGTAAAACGGGCGACATATCGGATGAAGCGGCGTCCCGCGAGCGGTATTCATTCGGCACTAACTCGACGACATTGGCGTCGATGAATTGCTGCCCATGCAGTCTGGCCACCGACAGACGATGATGCCCGTCGGAAACATAGTACAGATCGCCAACCTTGATAAGGTCTATGGGCGGCAGCCCGACATCAAGCTGGTAAGCATAGTCGATTTGCATCCAGCGATGCCTTGATTTACGGTGCCGAGGCATAAACGCCCGGTCGAAATCAGCCTCACGATCGAGCGTCCCGGTGATCAAGCGCACCGGCACGGAACACACGCCCCACTCGCGCCGCAAGAATCGGGTAGTGTCTCGGACATCTTTCCGCAACACGGCCAGCCGGTTGGTTCTGCGTCGCAACGCGCGAATCCACCGGCCCCGTGCTGCGCGCTGGCGGGCTTTCTCGAAGCTCATGACCGCGCTGCTTTCATAGAAGCGTTCGAGGTACTCAGGTGTATCCATCATCCGCTTCCTTCACACGCGCCGCGCGCGAAACGACACGACGATTGACGAAAACGCAAAGCGCGGACGGCTTCCATGCAGGTGCGGCGCGTGCTCTGGCGTATGCCGCTTGAAGCTAAAGATACGGAACCGCGGTCTGACGACCGGTTTGATCTGCGCATCATCGAAGAAGCGCGCGTTGCGACGACGGCGTTCAGCCTCGGCCCGCTGCATTTCCAATTCCATCCGCACGATATGATAGTGCAACATGATGGTGACTCCTCCGTCGTCCTGCCTGCATACTTCATCAATTGTCGGGCAAAGGCGTAGAGAAATCGCAGATTCGAGGCCGGAGACAGGGGAAGGCCTCGAAAGATCATCCGAAAGTATGAGGTATCAGAAAAGTCGCAGCTCTGTGCAGCAACCGGCCGGATAGCATCTATGTGGCCGTTTCGCCCCTGAGAACACGCTCTACCATCTGAAAGAACTCGCGCCAGGCCGCTTCGGTCTTAGCCTCAAAGCGACCTGCAAGCGCCGACTGCAACGCGCCGATAAAGGCCTCGGCCAGCAGGCTGGTGCTGCCGCCCTCAAACGGATCGCAGCCCATTTGCCGGGTCTGGGCAACACAGGCATCGTGCAAAGCGCCCCGATCATCCATGCGCTGCACCAGCAACGCCAGCAAATGCATCAGCCGGCGCCGGTCCTCAGGAGTGTTTCCGAAACACGTACTCGCCGGCGTCCGGCTCAACTCTCGAAGACGCTCGATGGTGAGACGCGCCACCAGATCATGCCGGACTGCGACGGCACTGAACGTCCGCTGAATGATGCGTTTTTGCTGGCGGCTCAACCGCTCGGTCGAATCGATCTGGCGCATGATGGTTCCCCCACTGGCGGCAAAAATCCATTTTCTCTCCAGCTTAGCGGGGCAACGCATAGAAAACGCCGAGTCCGGCGGCGGTTTCTAAACCGCCTTCAAATACAACGCGACGACGTCGTTCAGGTCGTACGCCGGGCCGTCGGGCTGGCTGGAATCTGACGAAAGGAAACGCTGCGCCACAAGCCGCGTCTGGTGCGCTGCCGCGGGATGCTGTTCAATTCGGGCCGCCAGCCGAACGGCGTCCTCGTGTTCGCCCTGCGCTTCGTGCAGTTCGACGAAACCGGCCAGCGCTTCAAGGATCAGCGGCGGAATTTCGCTGTTGACCGCCGTCTGCAACGCCTTTTGCAGATCGTTACGCGCCTCCGGCAGCCGGTCAAGCGCGATCAAAGCGCTGGCCCGGCGTCGCAGCAGCGCGGCAAGCGTGGTGCGGATACCCGCGCTTTCGCACACGGCAATACCGCGCGTGAAGTGGTTTGCGGCGGCTTCCGCGTCGCCTGAGGCCAGTTCCGCCCGGCCAAGGAACAGCAAGCCATAGGCAATGCCCCAGCGATTATGCAGTTCTTCGTTACGCTCGATACTCTGCTGGCACAATGCTCTGGCGCGATCCAGTTCTCCAAGCGCAATCAGCGCCTGTGCCAAGTCCGCCAGAATCATGGCGCGGTTGTTACGCGAATCCAGTTCGGTGCTCAGGCGCAGCGCTTCTTCGAAGTCAGCCTGAGCCTCCGCATAGCGGCCAAGCCGCACACTGAGGTCGCCGCGAATGATATGGAAATACATCTGGCTGAATTTTTCGCCGCTTTCGGCGATCACCATCTGTCCGCGATTGAGATAATCGCGCGCCTGATTGTAATTGCCGAGCATCGTCTCGGCGCTGGCCAATCGCAGCAGCACATTCGCCAACGCCGACATATCGCCCGCGGCTTCGATCAGCGAGAGCGCCTGCGAATAACGCGCCTCAGCCTGACGATAATCGCCACGCGCAGCAGCGCTACGCCCAAGCATGACCAGACAGAAACGTATTTCCCAGTCGGCATGATACGCTTCGAGGACAGGCAACGCCTCATTCATCAGCCTGTCAACCTCGGCATAGCGATCCATGCGGAAGTCACATCCGGCTTGCAGCGCCTGCGCGCGCGCGATCACCAGATCGGTTTCGGGAGCCGGCAGCATACGCAGCCGCCTGACCGCGCGATTGAACATCTCTTCCGCTTCGGTGAAGTTACTCTGCACGTCGAAAATCTGATACATCGCCCGCAGCGAGCGATTGACGTCTTCCACATTGCCGGTATCCAGCGCGTACTGCCATGCGGCGCGGATATTTTCGATTTCGCGAATGACGCGGTCGAACTGGCTATCCGGCCCACGCTGCAGTTTTGTCTCATGCTCCTGTAGATAGCGCGTGAAATAACGGCTGTGCGCCAATCGCATCTGCTCGCGCTCATCCGGATATTCATCCAGCTTTTCGCGGGCATATTGCACCAGCAGTTCGTGCATCTGATAACGGTCGTCAATGGGGCGCAGTAGCGACTTGTCTACCAGCGCCGACAGCTCGAAGACCGTCGCGCCCGCCACCTGCTCGGCGGCGGCCCGGTGAAAACCGCCACGAAATACCGACAGCCGCCGGTAAAGCCACTTCTCTTCTTCCGGCAACAGCTTCCACGAAGAGTCGAAGACCGCGCGCACACTCTGATGGCGCTCCGGCACGTTGCGAACTGAAGTCGTCAGGAAGTCGAGGCCACGCCGGATTTCAGCCAGAATTTCCTCGCAACTCATCAGCCGCACCCACGACGCGGCCAGCTCAATCGCCAGCGGCATGCCGCCAACAGCGCGGCAGATGTCGACCACGTGCGGCAATTCGTCTTCGAGCGAGAACGTTGGCAACATGCGTTGCGCGCTTTGCAGGAAAAGCTGCACCGCGGGCGACTCGGCGGCGCGGTCGTCCACTTCATCAGGAACGGGCAGCGCTCCTACCACCACCAGCCATTCCTCTACCAGACTCAGCCGCTCGCGGGAAGTGACAATCATCTTGACGCCGGTTGTTTCGTTCAGGATGCGGCTGAGCGTGTCGGCGCGCGGCGTCATCGCCTCGAAATTATCGAGTACGAACAGGATCGGCTTGTTCTTGAGATACCTGATGACATCTTCTTCACTGGAAAAGTCGCCGCTAAAACCGAGATCGAGCGAATTGGCGATCGTTTCCAGAATGCGATCCGGCTCCCGCACGCCCGCAAAAGACACGAAGAACACGCCGTTGCGGAAATCCGGCATCAGGTGTCGCGCCACTTCCAGCGCGAGGCGCGTTTTGCCGATGCCGCCGGGGCCGGTGAGCGTCAGCAGGCGGCAGTGTGGCTTGCTCAACTGCTCGGTAATCTGTTGAAGCTCTTGTGGCCGGTTGACAAACGGCGTGCCGACCGTCGGCAGATTGGTCGGGATGAGCATGGCCTCTGGCGGTTGAATTTCGCCGGCCAGAACCTGCTCATAGAGCGCTCTTGTTTCGTCGTCAGGCTCGACAGCCAGTTCTTCCTGAAGCAGGCGACTACACGTTTCAAACTGCGTCAACGCCGCGCTGCGCTGCCCCGACCGCGCCAGCAGCAGCATCATCTGCCGGTGCGCCTCCTCGCGTAGCGGGTCAAGCTGTAATGCGGCGGTCGTATGAGCGATGCCGCTGGCAAATGCCCCACGCTCCAGATAGTGCTTGCCGAGATGAAAATAAGCGTCGGTGACGCGGTTCTGCATACGCTCCTGTTCGAGCAGCATCCAGCCTTCAAACTGGCTGGCACTGCGAACATGAAAGCCGTCGAGAAACGGGCCGCGATACAGAGCGAACGCCGTTTCGAGCGAGGTCACGACTGGTTGAGGATAGTCGCCTCGCGCTTCCCACTGGTGTTCGGCTTCCGTCAGCGCCCGGTCCATCTCGACAAAATCGACCGTATAGTCGCTGTCAGGATTGATACTGATCGAGTAACGCGTGACCAGCAGATACGGCGATAGCTGCTTCTGAAGGCTGGACAGCGCCGTTCGCAGGTACGACAGCGCCTGGCTTTGCGTCAGGTCGTCCCATAGTAACTCGCTGAGCACTTCACGCGGATGCTCGCGCGGGTTCACAGCCAGATAGACGAGCAGCGCCTCCGATTTGCGAGAGACAAAGCCGCCAACTGGCCTGTCATCAACCGTGAGAGACAATCCGCCAAGAGTCGTTATTTTCAGCATTCGGCAGCGCTTTTCCCCATGTCATGAAAATAGTACTCCAGACGATATGACATACGATTTTCCACATTAATCAACCGGCGTACAGGCCATTTTCCAAAACGCATAGTAGACAGGTCGCGATAACTCGACGGCTATTCGGCGTTTTCTATGCGCGACCGGTGTACTCTGGCAAAAGTTGCGCGGCAGATAGCAGCGCCGCGTTCATCAGGATCGAAGGTCACAGCTCAGGAAGGATGGCAGGCGATGCTGGAGAACGCCCTACTCAATTTACGCACTCGTGTCGCAAGGAAGAGTGACCTGCCGGCGCTCAAGGCACTTGCCGAAACCTCAGTACGTGTGCTCAACAGTCGAGACTACACGCGGAAACAGATCGAAAGCGCCCTACGCTATTTACTCGGCGTAGACCAAACCCTGATTGACGACGGCACGTATTACGTGGCCGAAGTCAATGGGCGGATTATCGGCAGCGGCGGCTGGAGTCGCCGCGAGGCCACCTATGACCGGTTTGATGACACCGGCGTAATCGCCGGCGCTTCTCTGCTCAACCCACACCGGGAAGCGGCCCGACTGCGCGCCTTCTTCGTGCACCCCGACTGGGCGCGACACGGCATCGGGCGATTGATGGTGCGGATTTCCGAACTTTCAGCGCGCACGCACGGTTTCAGGAAACTTGAATTGACGGCGACGCGCACCGGCATCCCGCTCTATCTTGCCTGCGGCTTCAGACTGGTCGAGCAGCGCGACATCGTGTTTCCCGACGGCGTCGCATTTGACACATTTGTGATGGAAAAGCGGCTAATCGCCAACGCCGCCATGCCGCGATCCGGCACGCGCACAAAAAGCATGCCGCGCCCGGTAGCCTATTGAGAGATGTTGCCATGTCGATGCAAACAGCCGAACTCCTAGCCATCACACCTACGCTGACGATTCGGGAGGTAAACGAGTGGGATGCCGTCACGCTGGCGGATTATGTGGCGGAAATTGCCGATGAACGTCCAAACAACACCGCCATTCGCCGCGCCATGTTCCCTATGAGCGCAGACGGCATACGAGAACTGCTGCGCCGTTACCGCGAAGATGGTGGCAGTCTGTTTCTGGTGGCGGAACATGAAGGCGAAATCGCCGGCATGATTCGTATGACGCGCGGTGACGCGCCCTATCGCCGCCATGTCGTGACGCTGAGCATCAACCTGCGGCGCGACATGCGAGGCATGGGACTGGGCAGGCGAATGATGCAGGAAGCGCTGGCCTGGGCGCAGACGCAGCCCGACATTCAGCGTATTGAGCTGGAAGCGCTGACGCGCAACCGGGCGGCACTGCGAGTTTATGAACGCCTCGGTTTCCATGTTGAGGGCATTCATCGAAAAATGTACCAACTGACGGACGAGGATGGCGCGCCTTTCGTCGACGCGGTCGTCATGACCTATCCACTCGACGACGAGACTCCGTGACCTCGCCCGAACTCGCAGGTCGCGCTCGTCAGATCACGCTGCCCGGCCTGACAAACCGGTAGACGATGACAACGGGCAGGTTGTCACGCTCTTCCAGCGACGGCTCGGCGACAGCATCAAGCACCAGCCCGGCGCTACATGCCGCCGAATGATAATCCGAAAATAAGTGGTTGTAGTGCTCGACGGCAAACGTTCCTGCGGCGGTTGTGAAGGTGCGTTGAGCGCCCCGGCAAAACATCAGTGGGTGCAGATCGCTGATGAGGGCAGCCCCGCCGGGCTTGAGCACGCGGGCGATTTCGTGCAACGCATCCTTTAGATCGGGCAAGTGGCCCAGTGCCAACGCGCAGACCACGACATCAAACGACGCGCCCCTGAGCGGCAGCCGTTCAGCGCTGGCCAGCACGCGGCGCGTCAGTGGATTGCGCGCCAGCATATCGGGGCTGTTGTCAAGCGCCAGCGCTCCTCGCGCCTGATGCTTCCAGGCAACCAACCCGTAACGCCCGGTCCCGGACGCAAGGTCGAGCACCAGCTTGCCCTTTAGCGACGGCATCAGACGCAGCATCGCCGCCTGCTCGACTTCCATCAGCCGGTTATGCGGCGCCGGCGGATAAGCCTCGGCCCACAGCCGGTAGGCTTCCAGACTCGTCATCGTTTTTGGCCCGCCGCGCCGCAGCCGCCGCAGCCATCGCCCGAAGCGCAATCAACTCTCCTTTGTCCGCCGAGTGGCTCGTCCCTACCCCGCCCTTAGACTGGAATCCTCCCACTGCTTGTATAGCCGTGACACCGTCAATTGTTTCGTTCGCCCGTCGACAGCACCAGCAGGTCCGTCCACAACAGGAACGCGCGGTCGTTGCTGTTGTAATGCAGACGGGTACGCCACGGCAAATGCAGCCACATATAAGCGATGCGCCGTCGCTCTTCGCGAGTCGTGTATTCGCGCAGATGGTTTATCCAACGCGGGTAAACCATAAAGATTTCCGGATGCCTGCGCGCGACTTCCCGGCGGTCCCAGGCAATCCAGGCGAGGATGAGCAGGATGAGCGCCGGCCCCGCCGGAAGATAAAAGGCGCGCACGTAAGGCGCGACAAGAATGCCCAGCGCCAGCACAAACACGGACAGCGCAACTAACATGCCGGGCAGAGGGTAGTAGAACGGCTCTTCATCGCCGTATTTTTCAAACAAACGCAGGATTGGGCCCTTCAGCAAACCGGCAAGCACCAGCGCATGACGTATCAGGTAGATTAGACTCGTCAGCAGCAATAGCCCCAGTACAACCACAAACCGGCCCTACATCCTCAACAACGCCCGCGGGCCTTTATACAGCGGGCAGACACAGCGTTCACACTCCGGGCGTTCTCCACGGCGATACGAGCTCCTAAGCTGCTGCGCTTCGCCATCATTGACGGCCTCGGACAACCTGCGACCATCCAGCCGCCCCCATGATGGCAGGAAATAACACGGGCGCAGCTTGCCGTCAACCTCAATCACGGCAGTCGTATGCGGCGCATTACAGCGCGTGACGGGAAATGTCTTCTGGCCCAGCACGCCGCGGAAATAATCCGGCATACAACGCAGTTTATCCGGGCTTTCGGCTATCAGGCCGCGTCTGAACTCCGGCTCGAAACGCGCCACCATGTCCTCAATCACGGTGGTCAGGATCTGGATATCCGGCTCTGCCAGCGCATTTGCCGGAGGCCCGTGTTCGACAGGCGCGCCCGGCCCCGAGTTCGCGACCAACGGCAGGGTCGTGTCAGCAGTGAAGCGTGGTCCGAAGGCAAAAGGATTACTGACATCGACCGCCAAAAAGCTGATCGAGCTTGCGCCAGCGTCGCGCGCAACTTCAACGATTCGCGGCATTTCCCGATAGTTGGCACGCTGGACGGTTGTGCGCGTCGTGACGCGGACGCCACGTTCTGCGGCCTGACGCATGCCTTCGACGACCAGATCGAAGGCATCGACCCCGCGAATCGCCGCATAAGTAGCGCGGGTTCCACCGTCCAAACTGACGATCAACTCGTCGACACTGTTCGCTACGTCGTCAATCTGTTTGCGGACAAGCAGGCCGTTGGTCAACAAAAACACACGCACGCCCTCGGCACGAAATCTTTGTGCGATTTCAGGCCAGCGCGGATGCTGCATCGCTTCGCCGCCGCTGAGGATAGCCCAGCGAATGCCTAGTGGTCTCGCTTCGGCGGCTACCTGCTCGACAAGTTCCACCGGCATGTTGCGACGTGGGTTACGCCAGATGTCGCATGTTACACAGCGGCTGTTGCAACCATCAGTGAGGTACAACACGACCAGCGGCAGCGTATGCAGCCGGTTGCCAATCAGATTGAGCAGGTGTTTTGCGCCCATGGAATGAGTATAGTTAGCGCCATAAAGGGAAGCAATCCGTGCGGACGAGCAACCCTGTAAAAGTCTCGAAGGGGCCGGACTTTTGTATACCTTCTTAATGCTTGCGCTTCCAGAACAGGCGTGCTAAATTCACGCTACCGTTTAACGACTTTCAGCGCCCTGCCACCGGAGATACAGCATGACTCAGGAAACTTCCTCAGAAGCCACGCCACAGCCCGGACCGCTCCCGACACCCGATCCTGCATTGAAGCGTCTTGAGCCGCTGATTGGCAAGTGGGAGATGCGGGTCGCACGCTCAATTCGGACGAGGATAATATCACCGGGTGGACAACCTTCGAGTGGATGCCGGGCGGCTTCTTCATCAAGGCAGAAGGTGAGTTCAATCTAAACGGCTTTGTCATGCAGTCTCTGGAAATCATCGGCTACGACCCGGCGCAAAAGAAATTCACGTCCAGTGTCTATTCAAGTATTTCGGGCGAAGTCCAACCCTATGAGTGGGACGTACAGGGCAACATTGTGATACACGCCGGGCAAGGAGCGCGCTATTCAGGAACGATCAGCGAGAATGGCGATACCATCGTGGGGGGATGGCGGCCCGATGACGGCACGCCGGTTTCGGATGGCACTGCCTATGACGCGATCATGTTTCGCGTTAAGTAGGGCAACTTCTCAGCACGAATTGAAATGGACATGGGACCAAGCGTAACTCAACTGACAACCGAACGGCTGCTGCTGCGACACTTCCGGGCGGACGACCTCGCCGCCTACCACACCGCCATTTACGACGATCCTGAGGTCATGCGTTACCTGCCGGGCGGCGCACCGCGCCCCATTGAGCGGGCCAGTTAAAAACATTGGCGGCGGCCCCAGAAAAAAAAGG
>QGUR01000420.1 GCA_003242205.1 Chloroflexota bacterium
CTCAATCAGAAGGCTGTTGACGAACTGATGCTGGCGCTGGATGGCACACCGAACAAGAGCAAATTCGGCGCGAACGCGATCCTGGGTGTCTCCATGGCCGTGGCGCGCGCAGCAGCCCAATCAGCTGATCTGCCGCTGTACGCCTATCTCGGCGGCGTTCACGCGCACGTGCTTCCCGTGCCGATGATGAATATCATGAATGGCGGCAAGCACGCTGCCGGTAGCACCGACTTTCAGGAATTCATGATCATGCCGGTCGGCGCAAGCTCGTTTCGGGAGGCGCTGCAGTGGGGCGTGGACATCTATCACACGCTCAAGAGCGTGCTGCATAAAAAGGGCCATAGCACCACCGTCGGCGACGAAGGCGGTTTCGCGCCCAGCCTCGGCTCCAATCAGGCGGCGCTCGACGTCATCATGGAAGCGATCGTCCAAGCCGGTTACAAACCCGGCGAGCAGATTCGAATTGCGCTCGACCCGGCGACCTCGGAAATCTACCGCGACGGCAAGTACCACCTCGACATCGAAGGCAAGGTGCTGAGTGGTGAGGAGATGGTGGAATTCTGGGCCGACTGGTGCGACCGCTATCCCATCATCTCGATTGAGGACGGCCTCTCCGAAAACGACTGGGAGAACTGGTCGCGCCTTGTTGCTCGCATCGGCGACCGCGTGCAGATTGTCGGCGACGACTTGCTGGTGACCAATACCGAAAAAGTACGCCGCGCGCTCAGGGAAAAAGCGGCGAACGCGCTCCTGTTCAAAGTCAACCAGATCGGTTCGCTGACGGAAGCGCTGGCCGCCGCGCAGCTCAGCCAACGGCACAATATGGCGGTCGTCACCAGCCACCGCAGCGGCGAAACCGAGGACACCACCATCGCCGATCTGGCCGTGGCGATGAATGCCGGACAGATCAAAACCGGCGCGCCCGCCCGCACCGACCGGGTAGCCAAGTATAATCAGCTTCTGCGAATCGAAGAGGAACTCGGCGATGCAGCCGAATATGCCGGTCTGCGCGCCTTCACTAACCTGAACCTGGACCTGTAGAGCAGCGCCCTGAGGACGCACAGAAAGGACGCACCTTGCTACACCGCATTGACGGCAAACGAACGAAAATCGTAGCGACCATCGGACCAGCTTCGAGCGATGAAGAGTTGCTGCGTCAAATGATCCGCGCCGGCATGAATGTCGCGCGCATCAATTTTTCGCACGGCGATCACGAGGTTCACGGTCGCACGATTGACACTGTGCGCCGCATCGCCGCGGAAGAAGGCGCGGTCGTCGCCATCATGTGCGACATTCAGGGCCCCAAGATCCGCATCGGCAAAATCGAGAACGAGCCGCTCATGCTCAATCCGGGCGACCGCATCACGCTGACTCTGGATGAGGCCAACGGCGACGGCAACGTCGTTTCTATCCCCCACCCAGAGTTCGTGCGCGACATCCGGGAGGGCATGCAGTTGCTGATCGATGACGGCAAACTCGAATTTGTCGTCCGCCAGACCACGCCGCGGTCGTTGATCTGCGAAGTCGTCATCGGAGGGCCGCTGACCTCGCGCAAGGGCGTCACGGCCCCCACAGCCCGCCTGACCCTGTCGGCCATTACCGACAAGGACCGCGAAGACGTCAAGTTCGCGCTATCGAAGAAAACCGACTACATCGCCATGTCGTTCGTGCGTTCGGAAGATGACCTACGCGAAATGCGCTGGCTGATCCGGCATCTGGGCGGCGACGCGGCGATCATCGCCAAAATCGAGAAGCACGAGGCGTTGGAAAACATCGTTGAGATCATTAACGCCTCGGATGGCATCATGGTCGCGCGCGGCGACCTGGGCGTGGAGACACCTGCGGAGGAAGTGCCATACCACCAGAAGCGCATCATCCGCCTGTGTAACAACGCCGCCAAGCCGGTCATCACGGCGACGCAAATGCTGAACTCGATGGTCGACAACCCGCGACCGACACGCGCCGAAGCCAGCGACGTCTACAATGCCATTCTCGACGGCACGGACGCCGTGATGCTGAGCAATGAAACAGCCAGCGGCAATTATCCGGTGCGCGCCGTCGAAACCATGGCCAACATCGCCACCATCGCCGAACAGAACCTTCTCTCAATGAACCGGACGGAAGGCTGGCAGCTCATCAAGCACGATCTTGAAGGGCGCGAGGCCATCTCCGACGCAGTCAGCCAGGCGACAACGCAGATCGCCGACGTTTTGAACGTGCGCGCCATTGTCACGGCGACCTTAACCGGCTACACCTCCCGGCGCGTCGCCCGCGAGCGGCCTAAAACGCCGATCATCTGCGTGACGCCCAACGAGGTCACCTACCGGCGCATGGCGCTGGTGTGGGGCGTGTTGCCGCTTATGGTGTCGGAGTTCAACACAGTCGATGAAATGATCGGAACCGTGGTGCGGGCAGCGCACGACGCGAAACTGATCACCAAAGGCGATCAACTCGTCATCATCGCCGGCGTGCCGTTTGGCCTCGGCGGGCAGACCAACTTCCTGAAAATCCACGTAGTCGGGGAATCGGGTGAGCTGATGGAGACGAAAACTACTCCTCTCCATCAATGAATTCCAGCGACGCCGCCGACTGGTAGCCCGCCCACGCTTCCTGAGGGCTGGGTGCGCGAGTCGTGGCGCGCCGCGTGCTATGGCCAGTCTGGCCAGTCTGCGGCGTCGCGCAGTACGGGCACAGGTTCCAGGGCAGTTCCAGCGTCTGACCGCAGTGGATGCAGGGCTTTTTCAGCCGCGTGTGGCAAGACGGGCAAACCTGCCAGTCCGCCTGCACGCGGTTTTTGCATCCCGGGCAGGTCGGTTTGTCTTCGATCTCCTGCAGCAGCGCTTCTTCTTCCAGCGAGCGTTCGTAGGCTTCCGAAAGCGTTTCTCGCGGGCGCAGCAACAGGTAGATGATCAGCCCCGGCACGGTCAGCACCGCGACCAGCAGCGCAGCCAGAATTTGCGCGAAGGTATCGCGCGAGCGAGCGCGCATGTCACGATAAGTCCAGACGATCATGGCCAGCCAGAACGCCGCCACGACCAACCCGCCATAAATCGCCAGACCGGTGAAAATAGGACCCGCGCTATCCAGATTAAACTCCGGCATTCGTTTTTCTCCAGAACCTGCCGCGTCAAGCTCTCAAGGCAGCAACCGCGACCGTTCGCGTCAGTATAGCAGCGGGCCAGAAGCGGCGCAACGCAAGCCGGCGCGCGTCACAGCGAGGCCAAACATCAACTCGCCAGCACGTGCACGTCCCCGACA
>QGUR01000421.1 GCA_003242205.1 Chloroflexota bacterium
CCTTGAGACCCCTGTTCTCTTCGTCGGCGATGAGCAGCTTTGGATTGCAGGCCAGCGCCATGGCGATCATCACGCGCTGGCGCATGCCGCCTGAAAACTGGTGCGGGTAATTGTTCAGCCGCCGGGATGCATCGGGAATGCCGACCATCGAGAGCAGTTCGGCAGCGCGTTCCTTCGCCTCCCTGTCACCCATGCCCATGTGCAGCTTCAGCGCTTCGGTGATCTGCGTGCCGATGGTGAGCACCGGGTTCAGCGAGGTCATCGGGTCCTGGAAGATCATGGCGATTTCCGCGCCACGCACCAGCCGCATCTCGTCGTTCGAGAGCTTCAACAGGTCGCGACCGCGAAAGATGACTTCACCGCTTTCAATTTTTCCGGGTGGGGAGGGGATTAACCGCATGATCGAGAGGGCGTGGACGCTTTTACCGCTGCCGCTTTCGCCGACGACGCCGAGCGTCTCCCCCTCATTTAACTTATAGGACACGTTGTTGACAGCGTAAACCGTGCCCTCTTGGGTGTGAAATCGTGTTACGAGGTCTTTGACCTCCATCAATACCGCCAACGCGAGTACCCTCCTCTAAGACGTGCGCCTTAATAAGGTTTTTTGTTCTGCTGGCACGTGCCCTCTATTCGCTCTACTGACCTGGATGAGAGGCAGGGGAACTGCGGCTTCTCGGGACTTTCCGCATCAAGCGCTACTGGAGCAACGCGCAAGTATGACTGTTTTGTAATGTGCGACGAGTTTGACGAATTCCTGTAATTATGTCAAGCGCGGTTTCCGTCACCCGGCCGCTGCTCAGAATACGCCGATCGTCGCCGTTTGGTTCGATCTCCTCACGAAGCTGTTATCGAGTTGGCAGCCACGCGCTGGGCGCGATACCAGGCAATGGTGTCTTTCAGGCCCTCATCGAAGGACGTACGCGCGCGGAAGCCAAACTCGCGCTCGGCGCGGCTGACGTCGAGACAGCGGCGCGGCTGGCCGTTGGGTTTGGTGGTGTCCCAGCGCAGCTCGCCCTCGAAACCGACCAGCGCGGCGATTTTTTCGGCCAGTTCGCGGATGCTGATCTCCATGCCGCTGCCCAGATTGACCGGCTCGCCGCTGTTATAGTAGGCCGCCGCCAGCGCAATCCCTTCGGCGGCGTCCTTGACATACAGGAACTCGCGCGTGGGGCTGCCGTCGCCCCACAGCACGACGTGGTCGATGCCCTGTTCCTGCGCCTCAATCATCTTTCGGATCAGCGCCGGAATGACGTGCGAAGTTTCCAGATCGAAGTCATCGCCGGGGCCGTAGAGGTTGGTCGGCATGATATGAATGGCGTTGTAGCCAAATTCCGCCCGGTACGCCTGGCTCTGTACCAGCAGCATCTTCTTGGCGAGGCCATAAGGCGCATTCGTCTCTTCCGGGTAGCCGTTCCACAGGTCCTCTTCCCGAAACGGCACAGGCGTGTATTTGGGATAGCTGCAAATTGTGCCGATGCCGACGAATTTCGCGACGCCCGCGAGGCGTGCCTGTTCCAACAGCAGCGTGCCCATCATCAGGTTGTCGTAGGCGAACGTGCCCGGATGCTTGCGATTCGCGCCGATACCGCCGACCGTTGCCGCCAGATGGATCACCATGGTCGTGTCGGGATGATCGGCAAACAGGCGCTTCACCTGCGCCTGCTCGCGCAGATCGTAATCACGGCTGCGGGGGACGATGATCTCGCCCGCGCCCAGATTTTTAAGCTGCGCGACCAGATGCGTGCCGACAAAGCCACTGCCTCCGGTGACGATGATTTTCTGCTGTTGCCAGTCAAACGCTGCCATGTCGCTCTCCGTGGTCGACGTCGCGGGCGATTGTAGCATGGTCGTGGATGCATTCCGAGTGCCGGTCTGGCGCGCCCTGCGCCAACAAAAGAGACAGACCGCGGCAGTCTGTCTCCGTGATTTTCCGGCGGTTAGAACGAGGCTGCTACGCGCTCGCGCTCACGGTGGATGCGGTGGGCAGCATGCCCGCGAGAATGCGTTCCATGGCCATGGTATGGCTGCAGACGCGGCGGCTGCGGAAGAACGAGCAATCGCAATCCCAGGCGCCATTGTTAAGGGTGGTGTGGTGATCGCTGTTTTCACCGTGGAACGTGACTTCAAAGGCGTTGAAGGTAATCCGGTCGCGTTCTTCGGCATAGCGTCTGGCCTTGTCGACATCGCT
Organism: Chloroflexota bacterium; assembly: GCA_003242205.1. Classification (GTDB taxonomy): domain Bacteria; phylum Chloroflexota; class Anaerolineae; order Aggregatilineales; family Phototrophicaceae; genus ZC4RG36. The sequence goes on from QGUR01000421.1 coordinate 2,189, forward strand.
GACGACGTTCTGGCCGGGCGCATAGGGCAGCGGTTCGCGTTTCAGCATTGGCCGGAGCAGTTTCTCCAGCGCCATCACGTGCGGGCAAATGCCATGCGCGCGAAAGCCAGGGCAGTTGCAGTGCCATCCTTCGGCGTTCAATAGCACCTGGTAGACGCTATGGTCGCCACGGAACTGCACATCGAGCGTGTTAAACGCGATGCGGTCGCGTTCCTGGGCATAGCGCTTTGCTTTCTCGATCTTTCCGATCATGCCGTAATCCATTTTTGATCTGACCTCCTGCCTGTTCCGGCATTTGTCTTTACGGTTTAAAAAAAGACACGCGGTTTGGCAGTCGCCCAAACCGCGTGTCAGTGCTTCACTCTTTTCGAGTCCGTCACCAAGATTCTCATGGCGGGAATCGTACTCCTACTTCCCTAATTACCCTAACTTTATGACAGGATGAAAACGCTGTCAACCAACCTTAATTCTTCTCCATTATCCTACTTAAATCGGGGCATACAAGGAAAAATGACACGGGTTTTTGTGACAAGTGACGCGCCTTGGTTGCAGGCCCTCTCCCAAACGCATTTTACGCCGGGAGAGGGCCTGCGCCTTGCCTGCTTTAGCTCACCGTGTCGATCAACCGCTCGGCGGTGTATTGCGCCCAGCTTTTCTGCTGGTCGGTTTGCTGGTGCATGGCGTTGATCTCGCGCAGCAGGTCGGCCAGATCGGAGCCTTGCATGTCGCTGTTGAGCAGATCATTGATACCGTGCTCGATCAGCCACGCCGCGTACCACTGTTCCCATTCCTCGTCGCGCACGCCGTTCAACACGGCGACTTCGTACTCGTGGTGCGCGTCGCTGGCGCGTTGCAGCAAGTTCGTGATCCTGTCCTGCATGCTTTCCGGCATAACGCCTCCTAAGCTGTCTGGCCCATGACCTTGCGCGCTGCTTCGATGACCGCTTCAGGCGTTAGGCCATATTCCTCGTAGATTCGCTTGTACGGCGCGCTGCCGCCAAAGCGGTCGCCGCCACGGCGGTGCCCTTGCTTGCCGCATAACGCTCCCACCCCG
>QGUR01000105.1 GCA_003242205.1 Chloroflexota bacterium
AATAGACGTCACACCAGGCAACGCGGTTGACGAGTGTATACTGACGTCCACTCATGGCTTCGATATCGGCGGGAGACAGCTTGAAATGCTCCGCTAACTTTGTGAGAAGCTTGCCTCGAGTGTATGTCTTGCCATCAGACAAAATGTCGAGAAAGGGAAGTAAAAATTCGTTTTGTGTTGGGATAGCCATCACGAACTAACGAGCTTGACAAATCTTTTAGATTCAGCAGTTCCGCTTGGTAGCCAGATAATTCTAATATACTAGAGCTTCTGTTTAATAAGAATTTATGTCCATTGCTTTAGCGAAAGCTTTAAACATGACATCTTCTGGGAAAGGAATTCTCAATCTAGCAGTATGGTCTGTCAAGAGCTAGTAAGCTCGTTGTGCTGCTTGGGTCAGCGAAAAGAAGCTATTTTTTCTAAGTCTCTCGTATCTTGAAATGATTTAATCCTTTAGCCACCGCTACACACTTGTCGTCTGCCCACCAGCCAGAGTAAAAATTCGCATAGTCATAACAAATAACCGAGATAGCCCTGCAACACAGCACGGCATTCACAGTGACACTGCGGGGCAGATTCTTGCCGGCGAGGTAAGTTCCATCTCACCAAATTGCTTCGCCAGTTGGGAGGGCACACGCCAAACGGTGGCACACATGCGCTGTTCGGTCTAAACTCCGGGCAAATCGCGCGAGAGCGAAACCTAAAATGACACGCTTTCCACTTTGGCGCGGGCGTTGTTGGCTCTACTGATGACGTTTCAAACAGCGTTTAAGCGCTAAGGGATTGCAGTAACAAGAAATTCTTTACAGCAGCGAATGGGATCGAGGACATGCAAATCACCCTCATCATCAACGGCGAAAAGAAAACACTCGACGTACAGCCGCACGAAAGGCTACTGCGCGTACTGCGCCGTGCCGGCTATTACAGCGTCAAATTTGGCGATGAGCACGGCCTGACAGGAGCGGACACCATCCTGCTTGATGGTCGCCCGGTCAATTCGCAGACTATCCTCGCCGTTCAGGCAGATGGTCATGAGATTGTGACGCTTGAAGGCATTGGCACGTCGCGCGACTTGCACCCGCTGCAACAGGCGTTCATCGAAACCGGCGCGATTCAGTCGGGTTACAACACGCCCGCGCAAATTCTGGCCGCGTATGCGCTACTTCAGCGAAATCCCAACCCCAGCGAAGAGGAAATTCGCGCGGCGATTGACGGCGTGCTCGACCGTGAGACTGGCTACGTGAAAGTTGTGCAGGCGATTCAACGAGCAGCCGCTGTCATGCGTGGGGAAGAAGTGCCGCCATTCGAACCTTTGCAGCGCGCCATTCCCGCGCCACCGGAATTGTTTGGCGGCCTCTGGGATTTGGGTGGGGCAGGGGACGATGCGGGCGGCGGTGATATCCAGACGCGCACTCGTACAGCGCCAGCCATCATCGTTACGCCGCCGGAAGTTGAGCGTAACCGCGTTGTCGGTAAATCTGAGCCGAAGGTCGACGCCGTCAAGCTGGCGGCGGGTAAGCCGGTTTATACCGATGACATTGAAATGCCCGGAATGCTGCACGCAGCTTTGCTGACAAGCCCACATGCCCATGCGCGCATCCGTGATATCGATACCAGCGAAGCGGAACGCCTGCCGGGCGTTCACGCTGTGCTTACATATAAGAATGTGCCGCGCGTCTACTATGCGTCAGGCGGGCAGAGCTATCCAAATCCGCTGCCCTACGATCAGGTCAGCCTCGATAATAAGGTCCGGCATGTTGGCGACCGGGTTGCCGTTGTCGCCGCCGAAACGCCGGAAATCGCGCAGGAGGCGCTAAAGCTCATTAAGGTTGACTACGAGGTGCTTCCAGCGGTTTTCGATCCGGTAGAGGCGATGCAGCCCGGAGCGCCGGTGATCCACGATGATCCCAACATCGAAGGGATTTATGACCGCGAGCGCAACATCGTCCACCATATCGAGGCAAGCGTTGGCGACGCCGAGGCGCAATGGGCCAAAGCCGATCATATCTTTGAGGGTGAGTACCGCGTACATCAGGTGCAGCAGGTCAGCATTGAGCCGCATGTGGTGGTGACGTGGTGGGATGAGGATGACCGCCTCAACATTCGCACCAGTACCCAAGTGCCGTTTCACGTCCGGCGTATGGTCGCGCCGCTGATTGGATTGCCGGTGAAGAAGATCCGGGTGATTAAGCCGCGCATCGGCGGTGGTTTTGGCGGCAAGCAGGAAATGCTGATCGAAGACCTGTGCGCGCATTTGACCATCGCGACCGGACGCCCGGTACGCTTCGAATATACGCGCGAGCAGGAATTCACCAGCGCGCGCAGCCGCCACCCGCAGATACTCCGGTATAAGACTGGCGTCACGGCGGATGGCGAGATCGTGGCCGCCGAGCTGCATATCATCGCGAATACCGGGGCGTATGGCACACACGGCCTGACGGTACAGATGGTTTCCGGTTTTCGCGGCCTGAGCACCTACAACGCGCCTTATAGCAAATTCCTTTGTGACGTCGTTTACACGAATATCCCCACACCCGGCGCGTACCGGGGTTATGGCGCGCCGCAGGCACTGTTTGCTCTGGAGGTTCACACCGAGGAAATTGCTACTGCGCTTGGCATGGATGTGATCGAGTTCAAGCGCAAAAACTGGATCAAACCCGGCGAGCCGCTGGTGATGGCGGTCGCGCTTGGGGAAGGCCGTGAAGGCAAGCCGCAGGTTGTGACGACGAGCGCGCTGGCGGAATGTGTCGATATCGGCGCGCGGGCGATGGGCTGGAGCGAAAAACGCGGCAAACAGCGCACGGTTCCCGGTAAGCCGCATCTGCGTAAGGGAATTGGTATGGCAGTTGCCATGCATGGCACTGGCATCGCTGGGCTGGATATGGGCGCGGCGAGCATCAAGATGAACGACGACGGCTCGTTCAACCTCATGTTCGGCGCGACGGACCTTGGAACAGGGGCCGATACGGTACTGGCGCAGATCGCCGCCGAAACACTGGGCGTGCCGCTTGAAGACATCATTGTCTACGCAGCGGATACCGACTTTACGCCGTTTGATACGGGAGCTTATGCCTCCAGCACGACATATATCAGTGGTGGGGCGGTGTTGAAAGCGGCGGAAAGCGTGCGCCAGCAAATTCTGAAGCACGTTGCCGAACGCATGCTGCACTGCAACATCGACGACCTTGAGCTTGAGGATCGGCGTGTCGTTCACCGTGATGGGCGGAGTGTAACTCTGGAGCAGGTGGCGCTGCACAGCCTCCATCAGGAGGATCAACATCAGATTATGGCGACAGCCAGCCATATGAGCGAGCTTAGCCCGCCGCCGTTCGCCGCCCAGTTTGCCGAAGTCACCGTGGATACCGAAACAGGCCAGGTCACGGTCGATCGGCTGCTGATGGCGGTGGACTGTGGCATTGCCATTAACCCAATCACCGCCGCCGGCCAGATCGAAGGCGGCATGACGCAGGCGCTGGGATACGCACACTGCGAGGAACTGGTCTACGACGAGAACGGCACGCCACTGGCGACCGATCTCAATCGCTATCACATTTACCGGGCGGACGAGATGCCCGAATTGGAAGCGATCTTCGTCGAGACGTATGAGCCGAGCGGGCCGTATGGCGCTAAGGCGGTTGCCGAGATACCGAAAGACGGCGTTGCCCCCGCCGTGGCTTCGGCAATTTATGACGCTACAGGTGTTCGGATACGCAGCATCCCCTTCACGCCGGAGCGCGTCTGGCGCGCGCTCCGCAGCCATTCTCGATAGGGCAACCTTCAGGCTGCCCGGTTTCGCGGGCGAGGCAAACCGCCGGAATTTGGAATGCCTCGCCCGCGACGGCGCTTCTCCGATCAGGCGCGAGCTAATTTACTGATTGCACAGCAGCGCGATACGTTCCGCGATCTGCGCGGCGCTGGCCTGCAGGTCTGCCAGTCGCGCGCGTTCGCGTTCGACCACATCGGGCCGTGCGCGATTGACAAACTGCTCGTTGGCAAGCATGGCCTCTGAACGGGCAATCTGTTCGCGCAGTTTGTCCGCCTCGCGGGACAGCCGCTCGCATTCTGCCGCCACATCGACGAAATCGGCCAGCGGCAGATAAGCGGTTATATCGCTCACCACAACGGACGCCGCCTGTTCGGGCGCGGCCTCGTCTGGCTCCATGATACGCACGCCCGAAACGTTGCACAGCCGCGCGAAGAGATAAGCGTGCTCGCGGATGGCTGCCTCGTAGCTTCCGGGCTGCATCAGCGCTGTGATACGGCGACCCGGCTCGACGTTATATTCGGCGCGCACGTTGCGGATGCCTCGCACCAGATCAATCAGCGCTCGCATCGTCGTTTCGGCTTCAGCATCGATATAGGACTCGTCCGGCTGTGGCCAACGTGCGATGATGAGCGCTTCGCCCTTGCTCGGTAGATACTGATACAGCTCCTCGGTCACGAACGGCATGAACGGATGCAGCAACCGCAGGCAGGTATCGAGCACGTGCACCAGCACCCTGCGCGTGACCTGTTTTGCCTCGTCATCGCCCTGATACAGCGGGTACTTGCTGATTTCGATATACCAGTCAGCGAATTCGCTCCAGAGGAAGTCATCAATCTGGCGTCCGGCCTCGCCATACTGATAGATATCGAACAGCCGCTGCACGTTGCTAACCAGTGTGTTCAACCGGCTCAGAATCCAGCGCGAGGGCAGGTCGAGCGCCTCTCGCGGCGGCAGCGTTTCCGGTAGCTCGCCGTCGAGGTTATGCACGACGAAGCTGGTCATCTGCCAGATTTTGTTGACAAACTTCCAGTTGCGCTCGACGCGGGCGACGTCGAGGTTGATGTCGTTGCCCGGCGAGCCGCTGGTAATCAGCGTAAACCGCAGCGGATCGGCTCCGTACTGGTCGATCAATTCCAGCGGGTCGACGGTATTGTTGAGCGTCTTGCTCATTTTGCGGCCATATTTGTCGCGCACTAGTCCGTGCAGGTAGACGGTTTTAAACGGCGGCTGGCCGGTGAATTTGAGGCCCATCATGATCATGCGCGCGACCCAGAAGAACAGGATGTCGTAGCCTGTCTCCATCATGTCGGTTGGATAGTAGCGCTTCAGATCCGCCGTTTCTTCGGGCCAGCCGAGCGTGCTGAACGGCCACAGGGCGCTGCTGAACCAGGTATCGAGCACGTCCTCTTCCGGTGTCCATGTGCGCCCGTCTTCCGGCGGCGGCTGCTTGCCGACGTAGATTTCGCCGTCATCCGAATACCACGCGGGGATGCGGTGGCCCCACCACAACTGGCGGCTGATACACCAGTCCTGAATATTTTCCAGCCAGTGATAGTAGACCTTTTCAAACCGCTCCGGCACGATCTTGATGCGCCCCTCGCGCACTGCCTCCAGCGCCGGTTTGGCCAGCGGTTCCATCTTCAGGAACCACTGTGTGCTGATCATCGGTTCGACGATTTCACCCCCGCGCTGGCTGCGTGGCACGACGTAGGTATGCGGCTCGACTTTGATCGTCATGCCGGCGGCTTCCATGTCGGCCCATAGACGCTCGCGTGCCACGAAGCGGTCAAGCCCGGCGTATGGCCCGGCATTTTCATTGAGCGTAGCGTCCTTGTTCATGATGTTGATGAGCGGCAGACCGTGACGCTGGCCGATTTCATAGTCGTTGAAGTCGTGCGCCGGCGTGATCTTGAGCGCGCCGGTGCCGAACTCACGGTCGACGTATTCGTCAGCGATGACCGGAATGCGCCGGTTCAGCATTGGCACCAGCGCCGTCCTGCCGATATAGGCCTGATAGCGCGGGTCGTCGGGATGAACGGCCACCGCGGTATCGCCCAGGATGGTTTCTGGCCGGGTCGTCGAAACCGGAATCGCACCGCCGCCCTCCAGCGGATAGTTGAAGAAGTATAGCCGGCCTTCTTCTTCCACACGCTCCACCTCAAGGTCGGAAATAGCCGTCCGCAGGCCGGGACTCCAGTTCACCAGTCGCGGGCCGCGATAAATCAGCCCTTCGTTGTAAAGGTGGACAAAGACCTCGATGACGGCGTTGGAAAGCCCCTCATCCATCGTGAAGCGTTCGCGATCCCAGTCGCAACTCGCGCCCAGCCGGCGCAACTGGCGGATGATTTGGCCGCCGTACTTCTCTTTCCATTCCCACGTGCGGGCCAGAAATTCCTCGCGGCCCACTTCCTCGCGGCTTTTGCCTTCGTCGCGCAACATCTTTTCGACCTGAAGCTGGGTCGCGATGCCTGCGTGGTCAGTTCCCGGCACCCATAAGGCCGCTCTGCCCCGCATACGCTCGTAACGGATCATCAGATCTTCAAGCGTGCTGAACATGGCGTGGCCCATATGCAGCGCGCCGGTCACGTTCGGCGGCGGCATGCTGATCACGTAAGGTTCGGCGTCCGGCCCGGCGATTTCCGGCTTGAAATAGCCCTTGCTTTCCCAAAACTGGTACAGGCGTTCTTCTGCTTCACGGAAGTCGAAGGTCTTTGGCATCGACTGGGGCATAGGTTTGATCCTCGTTCGCGTTGCTGGTAGCTAATATCGAATAAACCAGGCGTTATTCAGGCTTGCGTGCGATGAGCACTTGCTCGCTACGGTCTAACTGGTCGACCACATCCTCAAAGCCGGCTTCAAGCAAAACCACCTTGACCTCATCAGTGGAAAGCGGTCGAAATACAACCTGCCGTTTGATCGTCCGATAGTGATCGGCCTTACCTGAGATGATATAGAGATTCTGTGTCGCGATAACCGGCGGGCCGTCTTCCCATTCCCAGATGTCGAATGTAATGAACTCGGAGCCATCGTCAAAGGTGTGGATCGTGCCGGGAAGGAAGCGAGGCCGCGTTTCCATAAACGGGCCAAAGTCGCGCATGCCGATCACGACCATGCCGCCGGGACGCAGCAGATCATAGAAGTTTCGCAGCGCGCCTTCGATCTCTTCATCGAGCAGCAGATGGGGCAGGGCGTTGCCTTTGCAGACCACGGCATCGAATACACCGCTGATGGTCTGCCGGAGCTGCAGGAAGTCCACCTGCCTGAATTCAATACGATCGAGGACGCCGTAGTGTTCGGCTACCGTTCGCGCCTTGCGCAGCATACCGGCGCTTGGGTCGGCTGCCACGACATCGTAACCCAGTTGGGCCAGCGGCACCGCCTGCGTGCCGACGCCACACGCGGCGTCCAGTACGCGCTGAATGCCCTTGTTGCGGAAAATCGAGCGCAGGCCGAGGCCCTCGCGCTCCAGACGCACTTCCCAGTCACGGTCCAACAGCGGATAGTATTCCGCAATCGCATCGTAAAAGGCGTTCGTATCATTGATCGCCTGCATGTTGTCCCTCGTCGCTCTGGCAAACAAAAACCCTCTCGCCATCACAAGGACGAAAGGGTCGGTTTCGCGGTACCACCTTGCTTCCCTGACAGGCCAAAACAACCGGTCAGGGCACTCAAACGCGATAACGGGCATAACCGGTCCGGCTTACTGAACGGTTCAGCCGGACGACTCCTGGGCGACCTTCCGCAGCACTCGCGAGCAGGCTCTCAGCCGGTGACCTGCATTCTCTGACGCCAGGCGGCTGCGGCTTTTTCCCATTCAACGTCGATGATGGCTATTCAGTTAGCGGCGAGTATAGCACAGGCTAATTTTGAGCGTCAATCCCGCTTCGCGGTTCGATTGTTTGGGCGCGTAGCATGCCCCGAATGCGGTCGGCGACCATATCAATGGCGACCATGTTGAAGCCGCCTTCCGGCACGATGACGTCGGCATAGCGCTTGCTTGGCTCGACAAATTCGAGGTGCATCGGCCTGACCGTCGACAGATACTGTTGGATGACGGACTGCACGGTACGGCCTCGTTCGTTGATGTCGCGTTGCAGGCGGCGGATGAAACGAATGTCGGCGTCGGTATCGACGAACAGCTTGATGTCGAACAGCGCCCGCAGTTCAGGCTCGGCCAGGATGAGCACACCTTCCACGAGGATGATCGGCTGTGCGGTGACCAACTGTGTTTCCGGCAGGCGCAGGTCGCGCGTGAAGTCGTAGATGGGGATGGCGACATCCTGCCAGTTTTGAAGCTGTTTGATGTGCTCGATGAGCAGGGGCGTATCCAGCGCGTGCGGGTGGTCGAAGTTGAGCTTGCCCGATTCGTCTTTCGGGATGGCGTCGATGTCCTTGTAGTAGGCGTCATGTGGAAGGTAGGCAATGTGATGGCTGCCAACGCGTTCGAGAAGCGCATTGGCAATCGTTGTTTTGCCCGAACCTGTCCCGCCGGCGACGGCAATGGTCACCGGCCGCTGGCGCTCTTTCAAGTGCAGCCTCCCGACAGAAAAAATGCCCGCACTGAAACTTGCGGGCATCGGAGAGCCACCCGTGGGAGTTGAACCCACAACCTATCGCTTACGAAGCGATTGCTCTGCCATTGAGCTAGGGTGGCGTTGATGGTGTCATTATAGCAACGGCGCTAGTACCCGGCAAGGGTAAATTCAGCGTTTTCACCCGGAAACGCCGGCGAGGCCCTGCCGGATTTTGGGCGTTTAGTGCCGGAAATGGCGCACGTTGGTAAAGACCATCGCGATGTTGGCGTCGTCGGCAGCGCGAATCACTTCGTTGTCGCGAATTGAGCCGCCGGGCTGGATGATCGCCGTAATTCCTGCCGCTGCCGCAACCTGAATGCCGTCGGCGAAAGGAAAGAAAGCGTCGGACGCAGGAACTGCGCAACGGGCGCGTTAACCCCCTTTTTTAACGCCCAGTTCAAGGGCATCGACCGGGCTGGCAGAACCGCGCCAAAGCCCAAAGTCGCGTTCTGGCTGGCGATGACGATGGCGTTGGATTTCACATGCTGGACGCACTTCCAGGCGAATTTCAGCGCTTCATATTCCTCGGTCGACGGCGCGCGCCGCGTGACCACGCGCAGAGTCGTGCCGGGTGGGTCGCCGATGTCGGGGCGCTGGACGAGCAGGCCGCCATGCACGCTTCGTACTTCCAGTTCGAGCGCGTCAAACCGTCGCGGAATCGCCAGCAGGCGGCAGTTTTTGCGCCGTTCGCCAAGCAGCGCCAGTGCGGCGTCGGTAAAGCCCGGCGCAGCGATGACTTCGACAAACAGCGCGCCAAGCGCTTCGACAAAGCCCTCATCAACGGTCTGGTTGACGGCAATGACGCCACCGAACGCGCTGACCGGATCGGATGCTAACGCGCGTGGATAGGCGTCGGCCAGCGTTTCGCCGGTCGCAATACCGCATGGCGTTAGATGTTTGACAATCGCGACTACCGGCTCGTCAAAGGCGCTTGCTACACGCCATGCGGCGTCGAGATCGAGGATGTTGTTATATGAAAGCTGTTTGCCGCCCAGCATCGTGCCGCCCAGCGGTCCCACGCCGGCCATCCGGCCATAATACGCTGCGGTTTGATGTGGATTCTCGCCGTAGCGCAGGACCTCGATGCGGTGGCCACCCAGCGAGAGGTGTTCGGGCAAGTTCTCGTAATCCAGCCGGGGAGCCATATCTCTGGATAGATAGGCATGGATGGCCGTGTCATAGTCGCGTGTGTAGGCAAAAGCCTTCATCGCCAGTTCACGGCGCAGCGCCAGATGAATACTGTCGTCTGACTCCAGCGTTTCGAGGACGGTTCCATAGTCTGCCGGATCGCATACGACCGTGACATTCAGAAAGTTCTTGGCCGCCGCGCGCAGCAGCGCCACGCCACCGATGTCGATCTGCTCAAGCGCATCCTGAAGCGTCACTTTTTCCTGAGCGACAGTCTCCTGGAAGGGGTAGAGATTGCAGACGACCATCGCAATCGGCGCATAGCCGGCATCGCGCAGTTCCGCCAGATCGCGTTCGGTATCGCGGGCCAGGATCGCGGCATGGATGGCCGGATGCAGCGTTTTGACCCGACCATCGAGCATTTCCGGCATGCCCGTCAGTTGTTCGACCGGCGTAACTGCGAGACCTGCTTCACGCAGGGTGCGTTCCGTGCCGCCGCTGGCGACCAGATCCCATCCACGCTCGGCCAACGCGCGTGCAAAATCGACCAAACCCGTTTTGTCATAAACGCTCAGTAATGCTCGTGGCATCGATGGTTTCACTCCTGGAGAGCAGGGATACGATGGCGTAATTCGGCAGCGAACGCGCGTGCACGCCCCGGAGCGTCGCCGACGTAGGCGCGCGCGTCGAGCAGGGCGCGAATCTGATCGCCGGAGAGATAGCGCCGGAGAAAATCGCTGGAGACGAGTTGTTCGGCCAGCGGATTCGGCTGCCCCTTGCTGACGGCCGCCCACGCCTCAAGGCTTTGCTCGCGCAGATGCTCGTGTGTTTCCTGCCGGTTCGCTCCTGCCTTGACCGCGGCCATCAGCACTCGCTCGACAGCGGCGAAAACGCCGAAGCGATCGAGGTTACGCCGCATGGTATCGCTGTCAAAGCGCAGGCCGGAAACGATGCGCGTGGCGGTTTTCAGCATTTCGTCGGTTGCCAGAAACGCTACCGGCAGCGTTTCGCGCCGGTTGGCCGAGTCGTCGAGCGTGCGCTCCAGCGCTGAAAGCGCAGCGTTCTGCCAGGCGACGCCCACCTGTGCCTCGACAATTCGGGCCAGACTATCGATTTTTTCCGACTGAATGGGATTGCGCTTGAACGGCATGGCCGATGATCCGACCTGCGCTGCGCCGAACGGCTCAGACCACTCGCCGATAGCGGGCGATTGCAGCAGGCGAATATCGAGCGCGAGTTTATGCAGGCTGGCGGCGAGGCCGGACAGCCCGCTTAGCACCTGCCAGTCCTGCCGGCGCGGGTATGTCTGTGACGCAATGGGGAAGGGCGTCAGGCCAAGTAGCTGCATCACGCGCGCTTCCAACTGCGCGGCGGTATAGCCGGTTCCTGCCAGCAGTTCGGCGTAAGAGGCCGCCGTGCCGACCGCGCCTTTCAGACCTTTGCCACGCACGTTGTCGCGAAGGGCTTGCAACCCGGCGTAATCGGCAGCCAGATCCTGAGCATAGAGCGCCAGCCGGTAGCCAATGGTTGTCGGCTCCGCCGGTTGGATATGCGTAAACGCCATGACGACGTCTTCAGCATGGGCTTCGATACGGTCGATGAGCACGTGCAGCAGCCGGGCAAGCGACCTGAGAATCAGGTCAAGGCTTTCACGGATACGAAGCGCATCGGCATTGTCTTCGATGTCGTTGCTGGTCGCGCCCAGATGGATGATGCCGCCGCCAACCGGGCATTGTTCGGCAAAAACCCGTATCTCGGCCATCAGGTCGTGGTGAATCTCGGCCTCGATTTCGTGCGCCCGTACAACGTCGACCGCGTCGACTTGCGTCTCAAGGTCGCGCACCTGTGCTTCGGTGACCAGCCCGGCATCATACTGCGCGCGCGCCAGCGCCAGCCAGATTTGTCGCCATGTGCGGCGCTTGTGGTGCTCGCTCCAGATGGCGCGCATGGCGGCGCTGCCGTAGCGCCAGGCAAACGGCGACAGAAACTGCTCGTGCGAGAAGGCGTCAGTCATGGATAGGCAGGGTGAGAAGGTTAGAAAGACCGTGCCATTATAGCGTGTCCTGCCGTTACGTAAACGGAAAATGAGGGCAAGGTAAAAGTGCAGCAATATTTTGTGACAAAAATCACAATCTGTGATAGAATATATGTAACGGTATATCCATTAAGACAGGTCAGGAGCGCCGAGCATGACGGAGAGCCGGCAGCACAGGGTTATCATTATTGGCGCGGGTTTTGGCGGCCTGTACGCCGCCCGCAACCTCGTGAAACAGAATCTGGATGTTCTTGTCATCGACAGGAACAACTACCATACCTTCACGCCGCTTCTGTACCAGGTGGCAACCTGCGGTCTGGAACCGGAGGAAATTGCCTATCCGGTACGCGGCATCTTTCGCAACATGCCGGGTTTCCGGTTTCTGGTGGGAGAGGTCGTGGAGATCAATCCAACCGAACGGTGGGTCGCGGTTCAGACGAATGGTCATGTTCGGCGGGAGCTTTTTGACGATCTGATCCTGGCTGCGGGGAGCGTTAGCAATACGTTCAATAACGAAAGCGTTGCCCGTTATGGCTTTGGCCTCAAGGATCTGTCCGATGCGGTTCGGCTTCGCAATCATATCCTGCGGCAGTTTGAACGCGCTGCCTGGACGAGCGATCCCGACGAACGTCGCGCGCTGACCACCATGGTCGTGGTCGGCGGCGGGCCGACCGGGCTGGAAATGGCGGGCGCGTTGTACGAGTTATACGACCGCGTGCTACGCAAGGAATATGACTTTCTGCGCGATCTCAAGGTGCGGGTCGTGCTGGTCGAGGCTGTCGACCGCCTGCTGCTGCCATTTCCCGAACGGCTCCAGCAGGCTGCTCTCGAACAGGTTAGAGACGTAGGTATCGAGGTGATCCTCGGCAACCCGGTTGCCGAGGTCAGCGAGCGGGAAGTACGGCTGAAGGATGGAACGACCATCGCCAGCCATACCCTCGTCTGGGCTGCAGGCGTCAAGGCGTCGCCACTGGCCGAAATGCTGGCCGTGCCCCTCAAGCCCGGTGGCCGGGTACCCGTTCATCCAACGCTGGAAGTCATCGGCCATAAGGGTATCTACGTCGTCGGCGATATGGCCTGGTTGGAAGACGAAAAGGGCGCACCGTACCCGATGCTGATTCCGGTAGCCAAGCAGCAAGGGATTCTGGCGGCGCGTAATATTCTGCGCCGCCTGCGCGGGGAAGCGCAGCAGCCATTCCACTATCACGACCGTGGCATCATGGCGACCATTGGCCGCAGCCGCGCCGTCGCCTGGATTTACAACCGTATTCCATTGCGAGGGTTTGTGGCGTGGCTGGCATGGCTCGGTTTGCATCTCATTGCGCTCATGGGGTTCAGAAATCGCGCCAATGTCTTTATCAACTGGGTCTGGAATTACCTCCACTATGGCGCACCCGTGCGGCTGATACTGGAAATTCCGCCCGACAAGCAACATGCTGGCCGCGAGGCTTTGGCCTTGGCCGGCGAAGTTCCTGATGGCGTAGCGGACGAAGCGAAGCCGGTGATGCCCGAAGCCATCCTTCACGGATAACGACAGGACATGCCGGGCGTGTTCGTGGTTGCCCCTCTGTCTTATGCGGCAGAGGGGCGTTTGTTTTGTCGCTGCGGATCCCCGGCGCACCTGATGCCGTTGTAGCCGGTTTGCGATTATACTCACCGCTACTTTACATCGATCAACTGGAGAGGGACGGTCTATGCAAAATCAATCGAGTCGCCTGCCGGATTTCACGCGTATGGGGCCGGTCACGCTGGCCGTGGCCGATCTTGAGCGCTCGATCAATTTCTATACCGGCCCTCTGGGCATGACGCTGCTTGGCACGTCTGGCGATACCCACGCGCGCGCATCCGTCGGCGTGGCTGGCCGGCCATTACTTCATCTTCAGGAACGGCGGAACGTGCGCCCTCAACCGAACTTCAGCACCGGCTTATACCATGTTGCCATTCTCGTGCCGTCGCGTTCCGATCTTGGCCGGGTGCTGATCAATCTGGCCCGGCACGATTATCGCCTGCAGGGAGCATCGGACCATCTGGTGAGCGAGGCGCTGTATCTGGGGGACCCGGAGGCAAATGTCCTGGAGTTTTCTCGTGACCGCCTCCCCATCAAATGGCGTTGGAGGGG
>QGUR01000422.1 GCA_003242205.1 Chloroflexota bacterium
TCTGGTCGCCGCGCTGGGCACTGCCTATGTGCGAGGCATTCAGGGAAGCGACCTGAAACACGGTGTCGTGGCAACGGGCAAGCATTTCGTCGGCTACAGCGCGTCTGAAGGCGGCCTGAACTGGGCGCCGCCGCACATCAACCGCCGCGAACTGCTCGAAGTCTATCTGCACCCGTTCGAGGCTGCAGTCCGCGAAGCCGGGCTGGCGTCGATCATGAATGGCTATCACGAACTGGATGGCATTCCCTGTGGCAGCAACCGGGAATTGCTGACCGAGATTCTGCGCGACCAGTGGAAATTCGAAGGCACCGTGGTATCGGACTATTTCGCCATCAACCAGCTTTACGAATACCACCACATCGCGCCGAGCAAAGACGCCGCCGCGCTGCTGGCGCTGGAGGCCGGGCTGGATGTGGAACTGCCGGCAACCGACTGCTTCGGCGGGCCGCTGGTGGAAGCGGTCGAAGCGGGGCGCATTCCGGTCGAACTCGTCGACCGGGCGGTGAGCCGCGTGCTGGAGCAGAAATTCGCGCTCGGCCTGTTTGAAAACCCGTATGTCGATGAAGGGGCGGTCGCCTTCGATACGCCGCCGCAGCGGGAACTGGCGCGCACGCTGGCAGAGAAGTCGATTGTACTGCTGAAGAACGACGGGAACCTGCTGCCCCTTTCGCCCGAACTCAAGTCGATTGCCGTCATCGGTCCGAACGCCGATAGCGTGCGCAATCTCTTTGGCGACTATGCCTATCCGGCGCACATCGAAACGCTGATCGAATCCCGCGAGAAATCCAGCCCATTTGGCCAGCCGGATGCCGAGGATATCCGCGAGATTGACGACTTCATCCCGGCGATCAGCATCCTTCAGGCCATCCGCGAGCGCGCAGGCGAAGGCGTCGAAGTGCGCTATGCCAAGGGTTGTGAGGTACTGGATACATCGACCGACGGCTTTGCCGAGGCTGTTGAAGCGGCAACCGGCGCGGATGTCGCCATCGTCGTCGTGGGCGACAAGGCAGGGCTGACCGACGAATGCACCAGCGGCGAAGCGCGCGACCGCGCTGTGCTCGACCTGCCCGGCGTGCAGGCCGACCTGGTGAAGGCCGTTTACGATACAGGCACACCGGTCGTTCTGGTGCTGGTGAACGGGCGTCCCGTCACGCTCAACTGGATCGCCGAGGATGTTCCCGCGATTGTGGAAGCGTGGTTCCCCGCGGAAGAGGGCGCGAACGCAATCGCCGGCGTGCTGTTCGGCGACGTGAACCCGGGCGGCAAGCTGCCGATCAGCTTCCCGCGCACGGTGGGGCAGGTTCCGGTGTATTACGGCCACAAGCCTTCCGGCGGCCGTTCACACTGGAAGGTCGATTACGTCGAAACAAGCGTCAAACCGCAATATCCATTCGGTTTCGGGCTGAGCTACACGCAGTTCAAAATCGATAATCTGCGCCTGAAACCGGCCGAAGCGCGCGCGGGAGAAACGATCACGGTGCAGGTCGATGTCACAAACACCGGCGCGCGAGCAGGCGACGAAGTGGTGCAGCTTTACACGCGCCAGGTCCCGCCCTATATCACGCGCCCGGTGAAGGAACTTAAAGGCTTCAAGCGGCTCACGCTGAACCCCGGCGAGACGAAAACGGTCACCTTCCATCTGCCCGTCAACCTGCTCGCCTTCTACGACCGCGACTACCGCTATGTCGTCGAACCGGGTACGGTCGACATTATGGTCGGCAACTCGTCACAGGATGTGCAGGCCAGCGCAACGCTGACCATCACCGGCGAAAAGACAGAAGTCGAAAAGGTCTTCTTCAGCCGGGCTGAGGTGGAATAAGCATCGCACCATCGGCGAACGACGCGCACGCACGGCAATAATCAAAGCCCCGGACACAACAATATCCGGGGCTTTGATTGTCATGGCAAATACCGGCCTTAGACAGGCAAATTTGAAAGCGCGGGCGTTTTGAAGCTCGACTGGCAAGCCGGCTCTTCCGCGGCGAAAGCCTCGAAACCCGAAATGATGTCCATCAATTCTTCGGTGATGGTATCCTGACGCCTCTGGTGATAGCGCAGCCTCAGCATGTCCAGATGCTCTTCGATGTTGTGCTCGGCAGCCTGCATCGACGCCAGCCGGCTCGCATTCTCAGCGGCCAGCGATGCGGCGCAGGCGCGAAAAAGCGCTACCAGAAGATACTGCCGGATCAGGCCGGAAAACACGACGTCCCAGTCGAGCGTCGTCGTGGGCAGTTGGTTGGTAGGCCATCGCCTGCGCTGCAATTCGCCCAACCACTGCCAGTCGATCGGCAATAACTGCACCCTTGTCGGAGCATAACTCGCCGCCGTGCGGGTTTGATTGTAAAACAACTGGACGCGCTCGATCCCCCGGTCACGCCGCCAGGCTTCGATCCGCAGGACGAGCGTTTGTACCAGCGGCACGATGCCGCCCAGCGACGCGGGAACGGCGAAAACATGATCCACAGGTTGCCCGACGCTTTCGAGCGCCGCCGCGACGCGCATCCCCACCGCCAGAACGCCACAAGATTCTCTGGCTACCCGCTGGCGCGCCATGCGTTCGGCGGCAAAAAGCGCGACCCGCTCGTTAAACTGGCCGACAAGCCCCTGTTCAGACCCGAAGATAATCGTACCGAGAGAAGCCAGTTCGCGATTGTTGACCGGCTGCTGCAGCCGCCGGTTCCTTAGGACGATCTGGAGGCCGGCCTCGATGACATGGTTATATTGCTCAAGAGCGACAACAGCCCGCTCATATTGCCGGATGTTCACGGCGGCCAGTGTTTTCATCGTTTTAACGACCGACTGCAAATCCGTCGTTGACCGGATACGCCGTGACAGCGTTGCCAGCGTTTCAGTCATCTGATCCCTGCCTTACCGAGTCCAGTGCAGCCCTGAACGCCGCGACCAGCCTTGAGCGCGTCTCGCGGTCGATCTGTTCGCCCGCCTCAATACGCGTCACGACATCACCGAACCGCTCGCGCAGTGTAGCGCGCACCAGGCGCTCGGCATCCACGACCGCATGTACCGGAACGTATTCAAACAACCCTTCGTCGACTGCCAGAAAGACAGCCAGTTGTTCGGCCACCGGCAACGGATGCCCCGGCGGTTGTTTGAACACCTCGCGCACGCGCGTGCCGTGCTCAATTGTCCGCCGGGTGCGCTCGTCCAGCCGCGTACCGAAGCGAGCAAACGCTTCCAATTCCTCGAACTGCGTATACGAAAGCCGCACGCATACCG
>QGUR01000423.1 GCA_003242205.1 Chloroflexota bacterium
CAATCCCTTTCCCGATAACCCGATTTCAGTTTGCCGGGGTGCGTTTGGGCGTGTCAACCTCCCCGCGGCGCTGATCGCCTTCCCGTTGATGCGCCCGGCGCTCATGCGCCGCTTCCGCGAGGACGTGCTCGATTATGTCATCAACGGCGGCATCGTCGGCGGGACGGCGCTGGCGCTGCTCTATGGCGTGGTCTATCTGACGAGTGGTGAAAACACGGTCGCCGCGCGCAGCGCCGTGACCATCTTCCTCGTGCTTTACGGCATGCTGGTCATGTGGCACACGATGGGCATTCAGCTTTTGAGGCCGCGAACGATCACCGCTCACGGCCCGATCTTCATTCTGGGGCTGTCTCTGGGCGCGGCTACCATCGCCGTCCCCTACATGCTGCCCTATGTCTTGCCCATTTTGGCCGAGACGTTCACTTTCCAGCCGCCTTCCGGGCTGGTCTGGGTGCTGATCTTCGGCGTGTTCGCGCTGTCGATTCTGGCGTTGGAACTGATCACCCGCACGCGCGCGCTGACGACCCGCGTGTGGGCGCTGGCACGCCCGTGAGCAGCGCCCTTACCGTGCCAGATGCTCGTATGCCCGGCGATACTGCGGCGGCACGAGCGCATCGGCGTTGCCGTGCAGGGTGATGGCAGCGCGCACCGGCCAGTAGGGATCGCGCAGGCTTTCCCGGCCAATCAGGACCAGATCGGCATGACCGTTGCGGACGATCTGGTCGGCTTGCATCGGCTCGGTGATCAGGCCAACGGCGGCGGTGGGAATGCCCGCTTCGCGCCGGACAGTCTCGGCAAACGGCGTCTGATAGCCCGCCCCGGTCGGGACGTTGGCATGTGGCGATATGCCCCCTGAGCTACAGTCGATCAGGTCGACGCCAACATCGCGCAGCCGGCGCGCCAGTTCGACCGTTTCCTCCAGCGTCCAGCCGCCCTCAATCCAGTCGGTGCAGGACAGGCGCACCGTCAGCGGCAGGTTTTCGGGCCAGACGGCGCGCACCGCCTCGGCGGTTTCGAGCATGAAGCGGACGCGGTTATCGAACGAGCCGCCGTAGCCATCCGAGCGCGTGTTGGATAGCGGCGAGCAGAAGCTGTGCAGCAGATAGCCATGCGCGCCATGGAGTTCAAGCCAGCGGAAACCCGCCGCCAGTGCCCGCCGGGCCGCCGCGACGAACGCCGCCCGTACCTCGGCGATTTCCGCCTCTGTCAGCGCGTGTGGAACCGGGTAATCGTCCCGAAACGGTATCGGGCTTGGGCCGACGACAGGCCAGCCGCCTTCCGCCTCCGCCACCGGCCCCGATACCGGCGACCACGGGCGATGCGTGCTCGCCTTGCGCCCCGCGTGGGCGATCTGAATGCCGGGGACAGCGCCATGCGCCTCCATAAACCGGGCGATCCGGGCCAGCGGTTCGATATGCATGTCATCCCAGATGCCGAGATCGTGGGGCGAAATACGGCCGCGCGCTTCGACGGCTGTCGCCTCGATGATGACCAGTCCGGCCCCGCCAACGGCGCGCGATCCGAGATGCACCAGATGCCAGTCGTTCGCCAGACCGTTCTCGGCGCTGTACTGGCACATGGGGGAAACGCCAATGCGGTTACGCAGCGTGACTTCGCGCAGTGTGAATGGTGCGAACAGATGGGACATTACAATACCGCTCACTGTGGAAACGTGGAAACCGATAAAACCGGACTTTACTTCGCCGCTGCCGGTTACGTCAAAGCCGAACCCTGAAATCAATCGTCCGAAAGCATGACGTCACTTCCATCGTTGTGACGACGACATGGCTGGCGGTGTGGGCTTTAATGAAAGCATGTTAACCGCCAGTAGGAAGTTCCATCATGCCTGAACCACAAAAGAGCGTTCGCAATGCCTCGGTAACAGGGGCATTGCTCGCTCTTGCTGTCATTCTGATAATTTCGACAGTCGCGTTAATGCGCGCTTATGCCGGCGAGGAACCGGCCCTGCAAACCCCGAATCTGACCGTTGATGTCGTCTACTGCGCCGATGCCGAAGGCCGGCCCGCCAGAAGCTACAGCGAAGGTGGCCTGCGGGTCGCCAACAGCGAGGGCGTTCCCCTGTTCTCGATACCCGCCAGCGTTATCGACGAAGTGCCGCCGTTACCGTTTGTCGATACATTGATCGTCGCAGAGGAAGGGGCGTTTGGCGAAATCGCGCTCTACCGGCTGGCCTCAGGGCAGTTTGAACTCACCGGGCTGGACGAGAACGGCCAGCATTTCATCTTTGTCTGGCGCGGGTGCGAACCGGCGGGCCGTACGCCCGGCAACGTGCTAGCGCTTAAAGGCCGGTAGCACCCGTTCCCCTAGCAGGCGGATGCCTTTCGCGCTCGTCAGGCCGTGAGGCGTGCCGAACTCGATGCGCCGGACGCCCGCCGCGAACAGGCGCTCGCACTGCGCGATGATGTCATCGGGATGGCCGGAAAAGGCGAAACGGTCGAGCAACTCGTCGGAGATCAGGGCTGCGCCGGCGTCCCATTCGCCCGCGTTGGCGTGGGCGCGTAGCCTCTCGATCAGCTCCGGTTCCACCTGCACGGTTGGATCGAGCGGGGCGACGACCGGCAGGTACAGAACCGCCGCCCGGCGAACGCGGGCGCGCGCCAGCGCGCGATCCTCATCGACCACCGTCACCGCGCCGAAAACCAGCCCGACGCTGCCTGCTGGCCGCCGCGCCTGTTGCTCGCCTGCGCTGATATAGCCGCGCATGACCGGCGCGAAATCCGGGTTGGTCGAGCCGCCGACCTTGACCTCGTCGGCGATTTCGCCTGCCAGCCGCGCCAGCCTGCGGCCCCATGTGCCGATCAGCACCGGAACCGGCGCTTCAGGCAGGGGATAGGGCGCGCGCACGTGGGGGGCCAGCCGGTAGATTTGTCCTTCGTAACCGCCTTCCCGCCCTTCGAGCAGATAGCGGATGACGTCAACCGCCTCACGAATCGCCTGCACCGGGCGGGCGGCTTCGCGGATGCCGACGTCTTCGAGCCACGCGCCGCGCGCCAGACCGATGTAGACGCCGCCGGTTGCCAGCCCGGCCAGCAGCGCGGTCTGCGCCGCGATGTCGATGGGATGGATGCGCGCGGGCGGCACGGCGGCAGGCCCCAGCCGCGTCCGCCGCAGGTGCGGGGCCATCAGTAGCAGCGGCCCGTAGCTGGGCTGGAACGGCGCGTCGCAGTAGACGGTGACGGCATCGAACGCATAGGCG
>QGUR01000106.1 GCA_003242205.1 Chloroflexota bacterium
GTTGGCGCGGGCGTAAAGGTGACAACCGCGGGCACGTCCGCAACCTGCTCACCGGTCGCCGTTGCTACCGCTCCGGTCACAAATACCTGTGTCGGGCGCGGCGTCACAGTCAGCGTCCGCGTCACGGCCGGCGTGATCCCGGTCGGCAGCGCCGCGATAGCGGTATCCTCGCCGAGGGCTACTGCTTCTGCGGTCGTCCCGTCGCCGGTCTCTGTCGGCAACAGCAATCGTGTCTGCCCCGCCGCATTACGGGCATCGTTCGTCAGCGAAAGAACAATACCAAACATCAGCGCAAAGGCCAGCACGCCTAGCGCAGCGATCGCTACGGTCACTTCATTACCGAGATCGCGCCGCATCGGCTACCTTTCCGGAACAGGTGTAGCGTCGAGAGGCAAAGCAACCAGAAAGGCGCTGCCAACCGATTCGCGTGTTTCAACCCAGATACGGCCGCCGTGCGCCTCGACCAGCGCCTTGGCCACGCTCATGCCGACGCCAGTGTCGCCCAGCCCCTGAATAAGCGGGTTCTCGGCCTTATATTTGCGGCTGAACACGCGCGGTTGATCTTCGGGTGAGATACCGCCGCCACGATCCTCGACGCGCAGCAGCAGGCCATTCACCTGCTGCCCATCGGAATCGAGCTGAACCAGCTGGCGCTGCGCCGAAATGTAGATTTCGCTACCGGGCGGCGAAACGAGATAGGCATTGGTCAGCAACTGACCAATGATCTGGTTGATGGCATCAGGATCGCCACGCAACGCGGGGATTTCATCATCCAGATTCAGATGAACGACCAACCCCTTTTCCCTGAGCTGGGTGGCCGCGTTGGTGATGGCATCCTCAATCGCTTCGACCACATCTACCGGCTGGTGCGCGAGCGTAAATTGCCCGGTGTCGAGCATGGTCACATTGATGAGGTCTTCAAACATGGCCGCCAGCCGGGTGACATTGGCGCTGACACGCTGGAGGAACTTGCGCTGCATCTCGCCCAGAATGCCCGCCGATTCGCTCAGAAGCAGATCGACGTAGCCGATGATGGACGTCATCGGCGTACGCAATTCCTGTACCATGCTCACCAGCACTTCGGGATCCTCAAGCCGTTTGGCCAGCTCGTTCGGCGTGCCAAGCCGCGTCTGGAGAACCTCAAGGCGATTCCTAAGCTCGGCCATTTCGGCGCGCGCGCTGTTCAATTCGCGCTCAAGCTGGTCGCGCTGGCGCGACAGGTCGTCGATGATTTTCGTTAGCGAACCGACGCCGTCCTCACCCAACTGCTGTAGCCGGTCGCGGTCGCCTTCAACACGCGCCAGTGATTGGTCGCGCTCGATTTCGAGCGCCTGGCGTTCGGCCAACAGGCGATCACGTTCGGCGATCAACGCACTACGCTGGTCGGCGATGTCCTTAAGTTGCTGCCGCAGGCGCGCCTGTTCTTCATACGCCTCTTCCAGTTCGAGTTCAAACGCGGCGACCTGAGCCGTCAGGCGGGCGCGTTGTTCCTTCAGCGAATCCTGCCGGGCAAGCAGTTCGTCGCGTTCGGCCCGCAGCTTATCCCACTGGCGCATCATGGCCTCGCGGTCGGCGGCGACATTCTTCAGTTCATTCTGCAGCGCCTGTAGTTGCCGTTCGCGCTGTTCCTCACGCTCAATACGGTCGCTGAAGCGCTGGCGCTCGGCCAGCAGCGCGTCACGCTCACGCTGGAGAACTTCGTTGCGCGCTTGCAGCGCGGCCCGCTGCTCATAGAACTGGCTCATCAACTGGGCCAGCCCGGCGGCCCCGCCCTCGATGCCAAGCACCTGTAACTGCGCTTCAATGTCCTGCAGCTTGTTGGCCAGCTCTTCGCGCTCCAGCTCAAGCCGCGCCTTTTCTTCGCTCATGCGCGCGAGCATATCTTTGACCACCTGAGGGAGCGGCGCGGTGCGGCTGGCGCGAAGCTCGGCCAGTTGCGCTTCCAGCCGCTCGCGCTGCCTGGCGAGTTCATCCTTTTCACGATGCAGCGATTCGACAACCGCGTTCAAAATCGCTTCGTTGTCGGTCGATGTCGCGCCGGCCAGCGCAGTTTCGGCCTCCCGCAACCGGGCAGCCAGCCGATCCCGTTCGGCCAGCAGGCGTTCCTGCTCCTGGCTCAGCGAAATAATGCGCTGGCTGATCGACAGCCCTTCGTCGGTATCGCCAAAGGTATCGGTCACGCGGCTGCGTTCGAAATCGAGTTCGACCTTGAGCGCCGTCACCTGCCGGTTGAGCTCGGCAACCTGCTCGCGCGCTGTTTCGAGGCTTTGCTGCATTTCCTCCCAGACAGCGCGAACCGCGCCATCCTCCAGCACTTCGGCAGCGCCGCCCTGCACCATGGCCTGAATAATGCGCTCTTCCGCCGCGACACGGTCATGTTCTGCTGCCCGGCTAAGCGCCAGCAGATTGGCAGCGATAATACCGATGCCCTTCAACAGTTCCTGTCCCGACTCGTCCAGTTCGCGCCCGGCGTATGGCAGGCCCACAACCAGCATGGCCAGTAGCTCGCGATCCTTCACTAACGGCTGGAAATAGACCGGGCCAATCTGTTCGATGTCGAAACGGGTATAAAGATCACGCAGTTCGTCAGGGTTACGATCGACATACAGCGGCCGCTGCAATCGCCGCTCAATGGCATTGACGAGCGTTGGTTGCGACTCCAGGTTGACGGGCAGCCCTGAAATCGACCGCTGCATTGTCCGGTCTCGCCCAACGATGATGTCGGCGTAATTCGGGTCGCGGACGTCGAGGAGCACGCCAATATCGGCCTGAAGCACCTGCAGCGTGGCCTGAATGATCCGGTCGGGGATGTCGCCGGGAGAAGCGCCTTCTAACATCAGGCCAAGCGCGCGCATCAACTGCACCGACTCGCGCTCGCTACCGGCTCCGGGCTCCACAGGCACAGGCCGGGCCGGGAGTTCCAGCAGCGTGTTGGCGCTGGCCTGTAGCTGTCCGATGATTATGCGATAGATAACGACCGGGAGAATCGGCAAAGCCGCCAGATATGCCAGCCGTGCCGGCCCGGCGTAGTCGCCGCGCAGCGTGCCCTGCGCGATTTCAGCAATCGTGATGCCATGGCCGATCAGGAGAATGGCGAAATAGAGCAGCTTGAGCGGCGCATCCGTCACCCACCGGAAATAGGCGATGATTAAAATGGCCCCCAGCAACGACAGCGCCATGGCCACAACCGACCACCCCAGACCATAGGCGCTTTGATTGAACTCCGCCTCAAGCATCACCCGCGGCCAGTCCATCCCGGTCAGCATGTAACCGAGGATGACGACCGCTATCAGCATCAGCAGGAGGATGTTCGTCGTGCGCGGCCAACGCGCGTTATCCGCCGTTAGAAAGGCCCAGCCAATGAGCAGGATGGTGGTGACGGTAACGGCGCGTTCAAGCGGTGGCAGAATCGCCACCGCGTCCTGAGAGGCAAGGATGGAAAAAAGCGCGCCCACCATGAGAAAGGCCCAGGCGAACACCGACCCGATTGAAGCCAGCAGATAACGGCGAATGCTGGCCTGCTCGGGATTTCGCAGGCGCTGCCCGAGGGCCATAAAAAGCGCGACCTGAGTTACGGCCACAACGACGAGAAAATAAATCAGATCGCCGGGCGGTCGTACGAATAAATTCACAAAGTCCAGTGACGACTGTGACACGACCCGTCCTGATATAATTTTGTTACGTTTGTATGCGTAAAGTATACCATAATCAAATCAATAACGATCATCTGGGCATGCCCCCCATGACAGCCACGCTGCCCACGGCCTGCACCGTTGACGCCCCTCAGCGCGTTCGCTACACTTGTCGCTTGGGGCCTCTGGCCCTTGGTTAGTCTATTTCGGACAGAATGCATGTCCCAACGTCCTTTCGCGCGTCGCGTTGCCCATCTTTTGCGGCGCTTTCCCTGGTTAGTCGCGCGTACCCAGAAGATGTGGCAAATGACGCGCCCGCGATTTTCAATGGGTGTCGTTGGCGTCGTGCTGGACGATCGCAATCGCGTTCTGCTGGTGGAGCACGTGTTTCACCCCTACCTTCCGTGGGGACTGCCGGGCGGATGGGTGGAACGACACGAAGATCCTGTCAGCGCACTCCGGCGCGAGCTTGACGAAGAGCTGGGAATGACCGTCGAGATCGGCCCCATACTGGCCGTACAGAATGAGCACGGGTCACACGTCGATCTAGCGTACCTGTGCCGCCCGACCAGCCCGGTCAACCGGCTGAGCTTTGAACTGCTGGATCACGACTGGTTCGACGCCGGGCAACTGCCCAGAACGCACGCCTTTCACAGGCTGGCCATTCACCGCGCCTGGGAACTCACCGTATCCAAATTGCAGACGAACGAACAATGAGCGCAGGACTCACCGGACTGGGGACTCGCAAGCGAACCCGTCGGCTTCCAATCATTCCATTTGTCTCGGTGCTGCTGCTGGCCGCAGCCGCCGGATTGTTCACGTATGAACTGATCAACTTCACCCAGCGCGCCGAGCAACTGGCAAGCGACGTCACCGTGGCAGGCGTGGAAGTCGGCGGGCTGACGCCGGCGCAGGCCGTCACCCGCTGGGAACAGGCGTATGCCGAGCCGGTTGTCCTCTACTACGCCGACAGCCCGATACTGCTGTATCCGGCGGAAGTCGGCTTCCGGCTGAACACGGAAACCATGCTGGCGGCCAGCCGCACCGCCATCGAAACCAACGCCAATTTCTGGGTCCGCTTTGCCAACCATCTCCTCGGTCGCCCGCCCGGCCCGCCGGTCAACGTGCCGCTGGAAGCCGAATACCAGCGCGGGCTGTTACAGCAATTCCTGCAAAATATCGCTCAGCGCTATGACCGCGCGCCCGGCAAGGCCGCCTACGATCTGCAGACGCTGACGTTCAGACCGGGCGCTGAAGGCTATACCCTCGATGTGGAAGCGGCGATGGAACTGGTCGACGCGGCGCTCCGCAGCCCTGACAATCGCACCGTCGTGCTGCCGGTATCCGGCTCTGATGCATCGCGGCCGAGCATGGAATCGCTGCGTAACATGATCATCGAGTATCTTGACTCGCAGGGCTTCATCCACGACGGTCAAACCACGGTCGCATCGGTCTTCATCATGGACCTTCAGACCGGCGAAGAAGTCAACATTCTCGGCGACGTTGCGTTTTCCGCCGCCAGCACCATCAAAGTGCCGATCCTGATCGACTATTTCCGGCATCTGGTCTTCGACCCATCACAGGAAGAAGCATGGCTGATGGCGAACTCGCTGCTATGCAGCAACAACGCATCGTCAAACCTGCTCATGCAGATTACGGGGCAGCGGCTGACGGGTATTCCGGAAGATATTTTCGCCGGCATTGCCAGCGTCACCGAAACGGCGCGGGCGGCCGGCGCTCGCAACACTTTCCTGTCTGCGCCGCTCGTCATTGGCGTCGCCGGGCAGCAGTTTGGCTCAATCCCGGTCGAGCCGACATCGCCCAATCCGTATTACAACACCAACCCCGACCCGTACAACCAGACGACCACCGAAGATCTGGGAACGCTGTTCGCGATGATTTATGACTGCGCCCAGTACGGATCAGGCCTGATGGCGGTATTCCCCGATGGGGAGTTTACCCAGCAGGAATGTCGCCAGATGCTGGAGCTGATGAGCGCGAACGACCTGCAACGCCTGCTGCAAGGCGGCATCCCCCCCGGAGTGCGGATCTCGCATAAAAACGGCTGGATCGACAACGAGCACGGTGATGCAGGTATCGTTTTTTCGCCCAACGGGCGTAACTACGTCATCGCGGTCTACCTGTGGGAAAATGTTGAGTTCCTGAGCTACGCCCGCGCCTGGCCGATCATCGAAGGCATCTCGCGCGCGGCGTGGAACTTCTTTAACCCGGAGCAGCCGTTGTTGCAGCCGCGCACCGACCTGCCAGAAACCGCGGTGGAATGCGAAGGCAATTACCTGCCGCCCGGCCCGGAGGCGGTCAATCTAAACGACATCAACGCCTGGCGCAGGCAGTAACCCGGTCGTCGCCGGTAACAGCGATTCATGCCGGGGGATTGTCGAGCGCAGCCGCGGCTTCGTTAGGCGTGGGAAAAATCTGAAAGACCAGATCGAGGCCGATAATCTGCAAGACTTCGTGAACGCGGGTTTGCACAGCCGCGAGCACCAGATTGCCCTGGCACTCGCGGGCACGCTGCCACAGGCTGACCATGGTCTTTAGCCCCATGCTTGACACATATTCCACGTCGCCCAGATCCAACACCAGCAGGCATTTGCCCGCTTCGAGCTTGTCCGTCATCAGGCGGTCGAGGCCGGGGCAAAGCCGGGCGTCTAGGCGGCCATGGGGCGCGAACAACCAGATATCGTCAACCGGGTTGGATACCGACACCTTCAGGGCAACGTGGTCGCGCAGATTTTCCAGCCGCGGCGCATCCTGAACATGTTTAACCATCATGAGGCTGTTGCGGCCCGCCTCGTCGGTGTAGACCACCTCATCCATCACTTTCTTGATGAAATAGATGCCCCACCCTCCCGGCTCCCGGTCCTCCATCGAGGCCAGCGGATCAGGATCGGACTGCCACAGGGGGTCAAACGGCGGCCCATCGTCCACCACTACGATGACGAAGCGGTCACGTTCGGCGCGGCAGATGATCTCAATCGACTGATTCAGCCCATCACCGCGATAACCGTGTTCGATGATATTCGTGACGGCTTCATCAACGGCAAGCTGGCAGTGATGCACGGCGCGTTCGTCCAGCCCGGCGCTCCGGGCAGCATGCATGACGAAATCACAGGCAGCCGGAATCCGGTCTTTCAAGCCCGGAATTCGCAGGCGGCGCTCTTCTGGCACGATGTACCTTCCTGCCCCGGCTGCCATCGCGCTCTACATTAGTAACTTCCGACGGCTTCCATCTGGGTGGGGAAAATCTGCAGTACCGTATCGAGGCCCGCCATCTCCAAAACTTCGCGCACACGATAGGACGGCTGCGCGATGCGAACGTCGCCCGCTTCCGGCCCGCGTTTGGCACGCTTGAGCGCAGAGACGATTTCCCGCAATCCGGCGCTGCTCATGTACTCCACACCCGCCAGATCGAGGACAATCTGCGTGTGCCCGCTCTCGATCTCACGGGTGAGCGCTTCACCAAGTTGATCTGCATTGGCGCTGTCTACCCGGCCACGAACTTCAATCAAGGTCACCTGTTCACGCGCCGAAACGTTAATGTCTAGCATGACTATAGCTCCCGCGTCTTCACACCGGTATTATAGCCCAATATCGCACGGTATCCTCTAACACTCGCCCGCATGAATGAAGTACAATCAGCCTGTGTGTCAGGTTGATATGAAAAACGCTGGATGATGCAGTTAGATTCCTTCCTTCTCCTGCTGGGTACATTCACCATTCTGCTGCTGTTCCTGCAGCGCACCGATCCAAAGCGGCGGTTGGTCGTCGCCATTGGCCTGCTTCTGCTGCTGGTGCTGATCGTGCGCTATATTAACTACCGCAATCTGCACACTGAAGGGCAACTGGCGTTTATTGTCGCTCTGGTGCTCAACGGCCTGTTCTGGTTGTTCATCGGGCGCTACAACCCGGTCAAAAGCGGCGACGAAATCAAGGTCCTCGGTCTGGACGACTAACCAAACAGCCTGTCGCGGCATGCGACAGGCTGCAATCAAAAGCGCAAAAACGGTCAGGTCAGCCGATAATGTTTAGCGGGATGACATCGGCATCCTGCAACAGCACGACGCTGACTCGCGCGGCAGTGGCTTCCGCCAGTTGCCGGAAGGCACGACCGGCCGGGCTTTCTGGAGACGCCACAACCGCAGGGCGGCCATAGTCCCCGCCTTTGCGAACTTCGGCTTCCAGCGGAATGCGCCCCAGGAAGGCGAGATTGCGTTCCTGAGCCAGCCTTTCGCCCCCGCCCTCGCCGAAGAAATCGCCTGCCATGTTCTCGACAATGCCGAGCACCGGCACATTCAGGGTTTCAAACATGGCAATGCTGCGAATAGCGTCGCTCAACGCCACGTCCTGCGGCTGAGTGACGACAATCGCGCCGGTCAGCGGGAACGACTGCGCGAGCGACAGCGGAGCATCGCCCGTACCCGGCGGCAGATCGACGATCATGTAGTCGAGAGTGCCCCACTCCACATCGGTGAAAAACTGGCGAATCGCGCCATGCAGCATCGGCCCACGCATGATCATCGGCTTGTTGGGGTCGATGAGATAGCCCGTGCTCATGGTCTTGACGCCATACGCCTCGATGGGGACCATTTTGTTGTTCATGACTCTGGGGCGAGCCGAGCCAACGCCGAGCATCATCGGTATGTTCGGGTTAAGAATATCGGCATCGATCAGCCCCACACGCGCCCCGGCGTCTGCCAGCGCGACGGCGAGATTGGTCGCCACGGTGCTCTTGCCAACGCCGCCCTTACCGCTGGCTACGGCGATGATGCTTCGCATCGGCACGTCAAGCCGCCCGTGAATCTTGCGATCGGTCGGAACCTGCGCGTCCCACCGAATGTCGAGGCGCTCGATGCCGGGAACCTTGCCGATGACAGCGGCATTGCAACGCTCGAGAAAAACGTTCTTCAGCGGACACGCCGGCGTTGTCAGCACAATCGTGAAACGCGCGGTATTGCCTTCAATGGTCAGGTCGCGCACCATGTTCAGGCTGACGATATCCTGATGCAACTCTGGCTCGATCACGGTGCTCAACGCCGCCATGATCTGCTGTTTTATGTCGTCGCTCATAACACCCCTGAGAAACCTGCTCGTGGAAAATCGACATCAGAATTATTATAGCGCAGATCAGAAAAAATCCGTAAATTTGGATATCCTGCTCCAGAACCGGTCGATTTTGGAGTAAGACAGGAAAAGTTTACCCCTCTATAAAAGAAAACAAAACCCGGCCAGATGACCGGGTTTATGGCTGTCTTTCTCTGGCAAAGCCGGAAACTACTGGCCGCCCTGCTCGCGGGCGCGTTTGCGCGCCAGTGCCGCCTCGCGCTTGGCCAGACGTTCGGCCTTGGCCTTTTCGGCAGCAGCAGCAGCATCATCGGCGGCTTCAGGCTTGGGCGCATCCGCAGCCTGACCGGCAGCCGCTTCGCTGGTCGCAGCGGCCTGTCCGCGAGGCCGCTGCGCCGCGCCACCTGCTGCGCCACGAGCCGCACCGCCAGCCTTGGCCGCGCTGGCTTCGGCCTTCTTGCGCTCCTTGATGACGTCGCTGTGTTCCCAGCCACCACGCGCTTCGGCTTCTTCAGCCGCGGTCGTCGGCGCGATCGTCTGCCAGTAACGGAATTCCTTGGACAGCTTCGCCTTATCGTAAATGTGATTCGCGGTGCGATCATAGCTGGCCAATTCGTAGTCGTGGTCCATCTTGATCGCATCGAACGGGCAAAATTCGGCGCACAGCCCGCAGTTCATGCAGATGTCGATGTCGATAAAAAACGCCTGTGGCTCAGGAATTGGCCGCTTGGTCTGCGGGTCCTCACCGCGCACGATCCAGATACACTGCGGCGGGCAAACCTTGGCGCAGATACCGCAGCTCGTGCACCAGTCGTGTCCCGGACGCTCCGGATGGTCGTAGTTTTCGACAACCAGGAACGGTATGAAGCGGAACCGCTCCGGCACGGCGAGTTTCTCTTCCGGATACTGGACGGTGAAGATACCCTTCGCTTTCGTCCCCTGTCGAACCTCAAACGGCGTATCCGCCAGCGTGCTGCCCAGATACTGCTCCGTGCCACGGCGCACGTCTGCCGTATAGGTGGCGATGAAATGCTTGAAGGTAACCCACAGGCCCTTCACAATGCCCTGTCCGAACATGGCAACTCCTTGTTCAAGCGGGCAGGATACGGCCCTGCCCGCGCAGTGACGCAATCAGCGGTCGGTTTCGCCCAGCACGATGTCGATACTGCCAAGCACGGCGACAATGTCCGCCACCTTGTGGCCCTGGCACATCTGCCCCAGCGGCGTCAGGTTAATGAAGCTTGGGGCACGGACGTGATAGCGCCACGGGTTCTGCGTACCCTTCTCGTCGCCCGCCGAAACGACATAGAAGCCCAGCTCGCCTTTCGGGTTTTCGACACGCCCGTAGGACTCGCCCACCGGCACGCGCGGCATGTACGCCTTGTTACCGGCGAAAATCGGCTCGCCTTTGGTGCGTTCCAGTCGTGGCAGAATCTGCTTGAGAATGCGAATGCTTTCGCGCATCTCGTCGATACGCACGAGATAGCGGTCATAAATATCGCCGTTGTAGCGAACAGCGACGTCGAAATCGAGTTCTGGATAGATGCTATACGGATCGGCGCGGCGCACATCGTAGGGCACACCGCTGGCCCGCAGCAGCGGCCCGGAGCAACTGTAGGCAATCGCCATTTCCGGCGGCAGGTAGCCGACGCCGATGGTGCGGGACGTCATGACCTCGCTCTCGGTCAGATAGGTGTCCAGCTCGTCAATCGCTCGCGGCAGGCGCTCGTTGATCAGGTCGGTCAGATACTCCATCGTATTGAAGTCGCGTATCTGATCGTTGACAAGGTTGGCCGTCGAGCGAATGTACTCCGGCAGATCCTTGGCCAGACCGCCAAAGCGCATGTAATTGAACATCATGCGCGCGCCGGAAGTCGCCTCGAAGAAGTCGAGGATCTTCTCGCGTTCGGCAATCGCATATAGCGACGGCGTGAAGAACGCGCCCAGGTCGTTGAGCAGGAAGCCGATCGCCCAAAGGTGATTGACGATGCGGTTCAGTTCGACCATGAGCACGCGAATGACTTCGGCGCGGTAGGTTGGCGGCTGGTAGCGAGCGCCGGTCGCCAGCAGATTTTCAACCGCGAGCACGTAGCCATGGTTGTTGCCCATCCCCGAAATGTAATCGAGGCGGTCGGTGAACGGAATGTTGTGAATCCAGGCGTTGCGCTCGCCAATCTGCTCATGGTTGCGGTGCAGATAGCCCATGACCGGCTCAAGCGTTTCGACGGTCTCGCCATTCAGCGTCACAACCATACGGAACACGCCGTGAGTGCTTGGGTGGTGCGGCCCAAGGTTGACGACCAGACGGTCAGTACGGATGCCGTCGCTCGTCGTCAGTTCCTGAATGTCGACGCCCAGACCCATGCCGCTGTAAATCGACTCTTCCGAGATATCGTTCAGGCGCGACAGGTCGATATCGGCGGGGTACTGAACGTTCTTGCCATAGGGGTTGAGTTCTTCGGCGCGGCGGACGTAGCCTTTCGGCCAGCGGCTATCGAATGGCTTATGTTCCTGTTCGTAATACGGCTCTTTCCAATCCTTACGCATGGGATGGCCGTTGAAACCCTCCCACAGCAGGATGCGTTTCAGGTTTGGATGGCCGGAGAACCGGATGCCATAAAGGTCGTAGGCTTCACGCTCCTGAAAGTCCGCGCCGGGCCAGATACTCACCAGCGACGGGACTTCCGCCTTTTCACGGTCGGTCTGCGTCTTGAAAACCAGCCCCGGACCGCCGGAAATGCGGTAGGCGTAGTACACCATTTCCAGATGGTCGCCCAACCCCAGATAGTCAACCGCCGTGGCATGCGAGAGATAGTTGAAGCCCAGCTCATCGCGAATCGTTTTGGCGACATCGACAAGCCGGTTCTTGTCAACAATGACGCCGCTATACCCGGTGCGCGTATCATCCCGCACGGCATCGGGATACTTTTCCTTGAGCACCTTGTAAGCGGTATCCAGATCGGCCTTCTCCAGCCGCTCGGGCACGAGTGATTGATCGGTCATAAGTGAACCCTTTATTCGCTTTGCTGCTGTTGCCGGGCGCGCTTACGTGCCAGCGCAGCCTCGCGCTTGGCCAGTCGCGCCGCTTTCTCCGGGTCGTCCGCGGCGGCTGCGGCCGGGGCCGACGCCACCTTGTCGGCGGCCTTTTCAGCCGCAGTTCGTGGCGCAGAAGTCGACGCCGCGCCGGCGGTCAGCACCAGATCGGGCACTTCACGCTTCCCATAAGGCAGGCCCGCGGCGGCCAGTTCCGCCTGCCGCCGGATAATATCCATCTGACGAGGATCAATGATATCCGGGCCGAGGATCGGAATCGGGGTCGGGTCCGACGGCCCAACACCGTACCACGGCACATCATCCATGTTCGCCAGCGACTGACCATCGATCTTGCGATGCAGGGCAATCAGGGCGAATAGGAGCGCCTGCGGGGTCGGCGGGCATCCCGGCGCGTAAACGTCGACCGGCAGATACTTGTCGATGCCGGAAACGACGTTATAGCCTTCCTTGAAGGGGCCGCCGCCGCTGGCGCACGCGCCCATCGCCAGAACATACTTGGGTTCCGGCATCTGGTTGTAGAGACGAACAATCGGCACGACCATCTTCTTCGTGACCGTGCCGGAAACGATCATCAGGTCTGCCTGCCGCGGGCTGGCGCGCATGACTTCCATACCAAAGCGCGACAGGTCGTAGCGCGAAGCCGCCGTAGCGATCATTTCAATCGCGCAGCATGCCAGGCCGAAGAGCATCGGCCACACCGAGTTTTTGCGGCTCCAGTTATAGATCTTGCTCAAACTGGTAATCGCAACGTTTCCCTGCAAGTCCGCCGGAACCGGAAATTCCGTGCCCTGCAGTTCACGCAGGTCCAGGTCAGTCATCAGGAATTGACCTCCTCATACCATTCACGCAGGATTTCATTGAGGATGCTGTCGTTCGCCAATTCAGGCTCATCCACAAAGTTCGGCAAGTCGATGATCCATCGGTACAGTTGTTCCAGCCCCACAGAGTCGACATTGACTGTGGGGTATTTTTCGATGAGCGCCTGGACAATCTCGAAGGAAGAGTCCCAGTACAGATGGTTAAAGGCAGAGTCAGCGTCTGTCATGCGCGTATTTTAACACAGGTCACAGCCAATTACTGTGACAAAAAGCTCATCCCCATCTTTTTTATTCCGCCCATTTACAGCTCGCCGAGGATTGCATCGGTGTCGATCTGCGCGCGCTGCAACCGCCCGCTGTAATCGACATAGACGCTCTTCCACTCGGTAAAGGTGTCGAGCGCCGTCTGCCCGGCCTCGCGCATGCCGTTGCCCGTTCCGCGCGTCCCGCCAAACGGGAACTGGATTTCGGCCCCGGTCGTGCCGTGATTGATATAGACGATGCCGGTCGTCAGGTCGCGCATGGCACGGAAAGCTGCGTTGACATTTTCCGTGAAGATGCTGCTCGACAGACCATAATTGACGCCGTTGTTCACTTCGATGGCTTCTTCGAGCGAGGCGACCTCGATAATCGAAAGCACAGGCCCGAAAATCTCCTCGTTCGCTACGCGCATGTTCGGATTGACGCCGCCAAGTAATGTTGGCTGGTAGAAGAAGCCGCGCTCCATCGAGGGCCGCGCGCCGCCGACCAGCACCTGCGCGCCTTCGTCGCGGGCTACGCCGACGTAATACTCAACCTTGTCGAGCGCCTTGCGATTGACCAGCGGGCCAACCTGCACGCTTTCGTCCAGACCATAACCAATCCGAAGCGTCTTCGTCTGCTCGATCAGCGCTTCGGTCAGGCGTGGCAGGA
>QGUR01000107.1 GCA_003242205.1 Chloroflexota bacterium
AGCCGCCGCCGGGCGTGACGACCACGACTGCCGCCGACTGTTTGCCTCGGCGGTCGCCACCGGCGGTTTCGCCCGCGCGCAGCGCTTCGACCAGACGATCCGCCAGTTCGCCCCGCGCAGCCAGAAATCCGGAGGCCATGGCGTCGAGTACATGAGCGCCGGCGAGAATGTTGCCCTGACAGCTAAAACCATCGCCTGTGAGATGCCCGGCGAATTCCAGACATGCCGACCCGGTATGAGCCGCCGCCCGGCCTTGACTATCGATCAGGGCGACCTGCCGGTGTTCGGGTTGGTCATCCTGTTCCAGCAATTCGGCCAGCGCTTCGGCGGCGCTTTTGCCCTCTGCCATCAGCGCCAGTCCTTGCGGGCCAAAGTTGTAATTAGCCAACGCCTGTGTTGCAACCGCGCCGGTTCCGGCCTGTGCCCACGGCACGATTGAGCCGGCAGCCAGAAACTTGCTGGCGACCGCGACGCCGAGCGCGTTTGTTTCGCGGTCGAAGGCGATGATCGAAAAGGTCGTGATACGCATCCGCCACCACATCATGAACGGTACAGGACAACAGGACTGTTGGATTGTAGCATGGTGAATACTATAATGTTGAAACTGAAGCCCTACCCGCAGAAGCCTCTTGTTGCCTCACCTTCCGGGAGGCTGGTGGCGGCCTGCGACCGCCGGGCGGAGGCGACAAATTCATCCGCTTTTCATACGTATTCCCATCAAGCTCCTGTATAAATAAGAGTCGTAACCTGTACCTGTGGAGAGATGGTTTTGACCGATTCACAGACAACCTCCGCCGGCGTGCTCGACCGCATTCGCGGCGTTGTGATGGATATGGACGGTGTGTTGTGGCGCGGAACGGAAATCCTGCCCGGTGTGTTGCCGTTTGTCGATTTTCTGCGCGAGCGCCACGTGCCTTTTGTGCTGGCCAGCAACAACAGCACGCGCACACCGCAGGACTATCTCATCAAACTGGCGGGCATGGGACTGCATGGCGTCGACGCACAGCAGATCATTACCTCCGGCACGACGACGGTCGATTATCTGAAGCGGCATTATCCGGTCACGACGCGCATTCACGTGCTTGGCGGGCCGGGGCTGAAGCAGATGGTCGATGAGGCCGGTTTCACCCGCGTCGATGAAAACGCCGACGTCGTGGTTGCCGGGCTGGATTTCGACCTGACCTATGAGCGCATAAAACGCGCCGCCTTGCTAATCCGCGCCGGGGCCGAGTTTATCGGCACGAATGACGATGCGACTTTTCCGTCAACCGAAGGTTTGATTCCGGGGGCGGGCAGTCTGCTGGCAGCGTTGAAGACCGCAACCGGGCGCGCGCCGAAGGTCATGGGTAAGCCAGGGCTGGCGATGTTCGAGACGGCTCTGGGAGTGCTGGGCACCGATCCGGAAGATACGCTGATGATTGGCGACCGCCTGAACACCGACATCGCCGGCGCGAGGGCAGCAGGGCTAAAGACGGCGCTCGTACTGACCGGCGTGACAACGCGTGATGAATTGCTGGTTAGCCCAACACAGCCCGATGGCGTCTTTGAGAATCTGGTCGAGTTGTTGGCGGCCTGGCAGCCTGAAGGTTGATGAGGCGAGCGTCTGCCATTCGCCCTGCAAACGTCGAAAAAGCGTGAATGTCCGTAGCGCAAGTTGCACCACAATAAGATCTGTACGTCGATGGCTATAAAGTGGTATGTGAGGGCGAGGTTGCTGATCGTATGACGAATAACCAGTTGCACCGCAGGGATTTCCTCAAGCTGGTCGGCGCAGGCGCGGCAGCACCGGCATTAAGCCCGCTGATGTCGCTTACGGAACCGCTTGTGCCATCCGCCGGGGAGGCAGGGCGGCGCAACCCGGACCGGGACAAATCGACAGCCGAACTGGTCGAAATCATGCGCCGCGAGCTGGAACCGCTCTTTGCAGGCCGGGAAATGGCGCTTGTCTTTCGCCGCTTCGCTGACGATGGCTCCGAGAGCTTCAGCATTCAGATTAACGAGAACGAGTTATATCCGGTCGCGAGCGCGTTTAAGTCGTTTCTCGCGCTGTACTATTTCATGACTTTCCCGCCCGACGAGTGGAACTATACTCCGGGTTCGCTTGTTTACAGCACGGTGGTCTACAGCAACAATGGCACGACCGGCTCGCTCCTGCATGAGGTCGGTCTGCGCGTCGATGGGCCGGGCAACGCGATTGAGAAGTTCAACGACTTTCTGCTGAATGTGATGGGGCTGGAACATGGCCTCTATAGCTGGAACTGGCCCGGCAGGCCAACCTATGGCCTTACCGACCCGCGCTTCACGCCAACTGAAGATCGCCGTGTCTGGATTCGCACGCTGTCTCAGTCGGTCAGCAATGTCACGACCGCGCTCGATCTGGCCAAAGGCTGGGAGTTCATTTCCCGCGCCAGCCAAAATCCCCGCTGGAGTGACCCGCACTTCCGCGAGGCCATTCGCATTACCCGCGAGATTTCCGCTATTCCCGCGAACGATTATCGCTCGCCCATCGAGAAAGTGATCTACAGCGGGTACATTGGCAAGGATGGCACGCTCCCGCTTGGCGACCTTGCCGTTGGCCGCGTGATTAACGATGCCGGGATCGTGCGCGTGGCGAATGGTGAATATGTCATCTCATTCATGTCGACGGGCGAAAACGAGTCGACGACCCAACCGGCGTTGCAGAAAGTGATTGACTGCATACGCATGTATGAGGAGCAGTTTTATCCGCCCGGACAGATTTATATTACCGGCCAGTCGCATCCGCTCTATGAGGATGGCTACAACTACGGTTTTGTGCGTCGCCAGAATCTGGAACTGTTCTCCGCGCCGTCAGAAGACGCGCCGAGGATCGACAACCCGGTGCGGCGCAATACCGTCTTCGGCCTGATGTATCTGATGCAGGGCGCGCTTGTCCGGTTCCTGCCTGTTGATGACCAGTGGGCTAAATTCGTTCGCGACGACAATCTCGACAACGTATTCACGTATACCGACTGGACGTTTGGTTTTACCGAGGCGAACTGGGTCACCAACCCGCCGAAAGACATTTTCATTCGCATCAGCGATCTGCTGGTCATCGGCCGCGAGCACTTTGAGCCGATTGGCTATATAACCGGTGCGGAAGAAGGAACGGACAAATTCATCTTTCTCGACGTGCCGCGCCGCCAGCTCACCCTATTTGAAGGCACAACCGCCATCCTAAAAACGCCGATTGTGCTCAATATGGCGATGACTCCGCGGGGACGGCTCTATGTCAACCGCGTGCTGATAACCCGCAACATGCCGCATTATCCCTGCGTGCCGTATACGAACTTCCTGCACGACGGCTCCAATTTGAATCATGAGGGGTATGCGATACATGGCTCGCCCTGGCACCGCTGGAGCGAAACCGTGACGCGCCGCGAGACGCTGCGCCGCTATTCAAACGGCTGCATTAACCTGCCCAACTGGAACCGTCAGATCGGCGACTACAACCTGCCGGTTGATGAATTCATTTTCCGCTGGATCGGCGGTTTTCCGGACCCGGCCCACGAGTGCCATCACACGCGCACCAATCAGCCGGTGCGTATCTATTCGGCCAACAATCTCTACCAAACAGTGTTCGAATACACGGCCCCGGATTCGGTTCGCGTGCGCGGTGGCAACTGGAATGACGTCCTGCACGCGTTCGACGCGAAAGACATCGACGCGCCGGAGTCGTTCTTCGAACCGACGCTGTTGTAACCCCTCGCCCCGGCTCGTTCCAGAACGCGTTGTTCAAT
The DNA here is from genome assembly GCA_003242205.1 of Chloroflexota bacterium. GTDB lineage: Bacteria > Chloroflexota > Anaerolineae > Aggregatilineales > Phototrophicaceae > ZC4RG36. The sequence continues at coordinate 3,759 of QGUR01000107.1, forward strand.
TCTGGGGCGGGCCGGAGTTCGTCTATGCCGGCCAGGGAACGGCGCGGCTACGATAGCCGCCGCTGTGAGGCAGGCGTTCTTCGTAATCGCAGGCGGCAACGGCGGGAAATCCCCAGTCCCACAATCCTTCGAGCACGTTTGACACGACTTCAGCGCGGTCGATTTTGGCGCTGTCGTCGATATAGAGGTCAATGTAGTAGCGGAAATAGATGAAGCCTTCCGGAAACTGTCGCCGCCGGTTGGGATCATAATCCTCGTTCATGACGATGCCGGCTTCACAGCCGTCGCAGCCGCCGTTTGAACCGAACAGCAGTTGAGCCACCAGCCCCATGAGTTCGGCGTCGGCGATTTCCGCATCGACGAAAATTTTGCAGTCTGGAACAGGAAATTCGGTCATGATGCACTTTGCTTGAATGACACCCGCAGCCAAGCATAGCATAGGCCGTGCTGTATTGTGAGGCAGGGCGGGAGAAATGATCGCAGCTTACTCGAAAACACCCGCCGTTTTGTGCGCGGCGCGGATTGGCTCCGGCAGGCGGTATTTCGGCGTGCAGTGCATGATGAGCTCGACCGACGAGCGCAGGTCGATCAGATGCCCCGGCGAGATAAAGACCGGCTTGGTATTGGCGCGCGTTCGCAGGATCGCGCCGATGACTTCGCCACGATCGATCAGATCGACGTACGCGCCGCGCTTCGGCGGCGGTTCAACATACTTGCCGGAGAGCAGCGTTTTGCCGCAGCCAATCGTCGGCCGTTTTAGCCACAGGCCCATATGGGATGCGATGCCGATCCTGCGCGGGTGCGCGCGGCCCATGCCGTCGAAAATGAACACGTCCGGCTCATGTTCCAGCCGGTTAAACGCCTCTTCGAGGACCGGTCCTTCACGAAAGCTGAGCAGGCCGGGAATGTACGGGAACGGCGTCGGGCGCTGCGCAGTGACGCTTTCGATGACTTCCAGACCGGGGAAGGTGAGCACGACAACCGCCGCGTTCGAGACGTTATTCTTGACGCTGACATCGACGCCCGCTACCAGCCGTACGGAGTCGATATCGAGCGGGCGGTCATAGATAATTTCGCCTGCCATTTGCTTTTGCAGCGCGACGGCCTCGTGCGGCGCAAGGTCCCAGTCGTGGCGATGGGTAATACGCATGGTGTTCTCGTTTCCTATGGCAACGGGCTATGACTGTAACGCTTGTGGCAAGGGGACGCCAGCGAATGCGTGACGCGGGGAACCCGCTACCCGCATAAAAACCGCCGCGAAACAAAAACGGGCAGGGCCATGACGGCCTGCCCGTTCCCGTTCGTTGTAGTGGCTTCTGCCTAGCGCTCGGCGCTGAGGCCCAGCAGGCCCGTGTCCGGCTGTGGCTTGCGCGCCTTCTCTTCTTCCTTGCCGAAGCGAATGACCTCGCCCGTGTCGGTGATGGCTTCGACGGCCAGACCGAGGCTTTGCAGTTCCTTGACGAGCACGCGGAAGCTGGTCGGAATGCCCGGCTCCTCGATGGCTTCGCCCTTGATGATCGCTTCGTAGGTCTTGACGCGGCCCTGCACGTCGTCCGACTTGACGGTGAGCATTTCCTGAAGCGTGTACGCTGCGCCATAGGCTTCGAGCGCCCACACTTCCATCTCGCCGAAGCGCTGGCCACCGAACTGCGCCTTGCCGCCCAACGGCTGCTGCGTGACGAGGCTGTACGGGCCGGTCGAACGCGCGTGAACCTTGTCTTCGACCAGATGCGCCAGCTTAAGCATGTGGATCATGCCAACCGTCACCGGCTGATCGTATGGCTCGCCCGTGCGCCCGTCATAGAGACGCTGCTTGCCATAGGTCGGCACCGGCTCGCCGGTCTTGAACATGACGCGATCGGCAAGTCGCAGCAGCTCCTTGAAGGGAGTATCCTCCGGCGGCAGCGGCGTTTCGGGATCGACAGTCTGTATCCACAGGCGAACCGAGACGTTCAGCGCGTTCTCGTCGCGGATGCGGCGCTCTTCGACGGTCAAGCCTGTCGTGTCGAATGCCAGAATCTCGTCCGGGTTATAACCCTTTTCGCGCAGCCATTCCCTCAGCACGGCGCGGCGAGCGTAAGTCGTGCTGTGCAGCAGCATATCGGGGTCGTATTCGCCGCTCTGGCTCAGCCATTCGTGCACGTACAGGCGACGCACTTCCTCGTCGTCTTCAAGCTGTTCGGTGTCGTAATTCAACTCGGCCAGCCATGCCCAGGCGCGATCGGTCACTTCGCTCCACGCCTGATCGATCATCCACGCGCGGCCCAGCTCGGCCTGAATTTCCCACTCCTTCGCGCCGTCGAATACCGGCGTGATGGCGCGGAAGCCAAGGCGATCCGCCGCCCAGCCAAGGTGGATTTCCAACACCTGACCGATGTTCATACGGCCCGGCACGCCGAGCGGGTTGAGGATGATTTCGATCGGACGCCCGTCTTTCAGATAGGGCATGTCCTCAATCGGCACGATCTTGGAAATGACGCCCTTGTTGCCGTGGCGGCCCGCCATCTTGTCGCCGACCGTCAGCTTGCGCTTCTGCGCCACGCTGACGCGGACCATCTTCTCGACGCCCGCCGGCAGATCGGGATGTTCTTCGCGCGTGAAGGTCTTGACGTCGACGACCTTGCCCTTTTCACCGTGCGGCAGGCGCAGCGACGAGTCTTTCACCTCGCGGGCCTTCTCGCCGAAGATCGCGCGGAGCAGCTTCTCTTCAGGGCTGAGTTCCTTTTCGCCCTTCGGTGTGATCTTGCCGACCAGAATGTCATTCGGGCCGACGTCCGCGCCGATACGCACGATACCGAATTCGTCCAGATCCTTCAGCGCATCCTCGCCGACGTTCGGAATGTCATAGGTGATTTCTTCGGGGCCGAGCTTGGTATCGCGGGCTTCGACCTCGTGCTTTTCGATGTGAATGCTGGTGAATTTGTCCTGCCGCAGCAGGTCTTCGCTGATGAGCAGCGCGTCCTCATAGTTGCCGCCGTCCCAAGATAGGAACGCGCCCAGCACGTCGTGACCAAGCGCCAGATTGCCGTATACGGTCGATGAGCTGTCGGCAATGACCTGACCCTTCTCGACGTACTGGCCCTTCACCACAATCGGTCGCTGGTCGATGCTGGTGCTCTGGTTCGAGCGGTTGTACTTCCGCAGGCGGAACACGCGCTCGTCGCCGGAGGGCTGGCGAATGATGATCCGGTCGCCCTGCACGCTGATGACCTCGCCCTCGACATCGCTGACCAGCACCTGACCGCTGTCATAGGCGGCCTGGCTTTCCATGCCGGTCGAGACAATCGGCACGTCCGGCTGCAGCAGCGGCACGGCCTGACGCTGCATGTTCGAACCCATGAGCGCGCGGTTGGCGTCGTCGTGTTCCAGGAACGGAATGAGCGCGGCGCTGATGCCAACGATCTGGCGCGGCGCAACGTCCATGTAGTCAACGCGGCGCGACGGCACGACCAGGAATTTCTGGTTGTGACGCGCCGACACGCGATCGTTGACGAATTCGCGGCGATCGTTAAGCTCGGCGCTTGCCTGAGCGACGACGTAGTTGTCTTCCTCGTCCGCCGATAGGTATACGACTTCGCTGGACACAAACGGCATGACCGGAACGGTCTCGATGCCGGCGCTGGCCAGTTTCTTCGCCAGAGCTTCGGTGATGACATCACCGTCTGCAGCCAGTTGCTTGCCCTTGTCATCGGTGATGTCGTCGCGCACGCGGCGGCCAATCAGGTCCGGGTCGTTGACCGGCAGGAACTTGATGACCCGGCGATAAGGCGTTTCGATGAAGCCGTATTCGTTGACACGGGCATAGGTGGCCAGACGACCGATCAGGCCGATGTTCGGGCCTTCCGGCGTTTCAATCGGGCAGATGCGACCGTAGTGGCTGTGGTGAACGTCGCGCACATCGAAGCCCGCGCGCTCGCGACGCAGACCGCCGGGACCAAGCGCCGACAGGGTGCGCTTGTGCGTCAGCTCGGCCAGCGGGTTGGTCTGTTCCATGAACTGCGAAAGCTGCGACGAGCCGAAGAATTCGCGAATGGCGGCCACAACCGGGCGAATGTTGACCAGCGTAACCGGCGTCACATTATCGGACTCGCGGATCGACATGCGCTCCTTGACGACGCGCTCGGTGCGGCGCAGGCCGACGCGCAGCTTGTTCTGGATCAATTCGCCAACGGTCTTGACGCGGCGGTTCCCCAGATGGTCGATGTCATCCGGGCCGGCCTTGCCATTGTTGATCAGGATCATGCGCTCGACCAGCTTGACGATGTCATTCTTGGTGACGATGCGCGTCGTACGCGGGACGATGCCATCGAGGTTGAGGCGCTGGTTCAGCTTATAGCGGCCCACGCGCTCCAGATCGTAACGGCGCTGGTCGAAAAGCTGGCTTTCCAGATATTCCTTGGCATTTTCCAGAGTCGGCGGGTCGCCCGGTCGCATGCGGCGATAGAACTCGATCAGGGCGGCCTGGGCCACGGTCTGGTCCTTCTTCAGCTCCCAGACCGGCTCCATCTTGATGGTGCTGGCAATATAGGGGTGATCCGGGTTGTTGTCGACGTCGGCGTACAGCGCGAGCAGTTCCTCGTCCGTGCCTTCCTTAATCGGCGACAACTCGTCGGGCATGTTGTCGCTGACCGCCGCCAGCGCGCGCAGCAAAATGGTGACCGGGATCGTGCGCTTGCGGTTGAACTTAATGGTCAGATAGTCGCTCTTGCGGGTTTCAAACTCCATCCACGCGCCGCGGTCGGGGATGAGCTTGGCGTTGGAGAGCAGACGCCCGGTTGTGCGGTCTTCTTCGGCGTCAAAATACACGCCCGGCGAGCGAATAAGCTGGCTGACAACGACGCGTTCAGTGCCATTGATAATGAAGGTGCCCTTTTCCGTCATGAGCGGGAAATCGCCCATGAAAATGTCGGACAGCACCACTTCGTCGCCCGCCTCGCGGTTGACCAAACCGACGCGGATATACAAGGGCGCGGCATACGACATGTCGCGTTCGAGGCAGACTTCTTCGCTGTACTTCGGCTCCTCAAACCAGTAGCGCAGGCCGAGCTCCTGCGCTTCGCGGCTCTTGCCTGGGAAGTAGAGCTTCAGGTTGCCGTTGTAGCTTTCGATGGGGCTGATTTCATCGAACAGCTCCGCCAGCCCTTCTTCAATAAACCACCTGAAGGACTCCAACTGCACCTCGATGAGCGACGGTAACGCCTGCACATCGGGTGTCCGGGCATAGTTCTTGACGTTCAATAAGTCTTGCAAAGCGACCGCTCCTCAGTCTAACGACAGCTAGATGAGCCGAATCAAAAGACGGAGACGATGGCGTCACCGCTCCTGAAGATCGGAGAGAAGTGTTGGGGTTTGTATGAGTTGCATCCGCCTTGTGCGGTTGAAACCTGTGCTCGCGAGTGAAGGAGTAGTATACACGGACAAACGGACACCTGTCAATGGAAAGGCAGGAGTCCCAGCCCGCGAGGAATGCGGGAAGATACAAACTGTTATCAGTGTAACAGATGTTCCGTTCGAGCGCAACCGAATTTTGGAAGCCGCCATCCTGTGGAAGCCCGGCGAGGCATCCGGGAGGCACGGGCGGCGGAAGCGCACTCTACCGCGCCACGTGCGCGACTTCCGCCGCTACGCCATCTGACGTGTCGACCGTGAAGCGTCGCCGCGCCACAAACATCACTCCTGCCAGCAGCGCAACGCCTGCTGCGATTTGCACCCGCGGCGGCAGATAGCGAATGCGATTGAACACTGTCGGCTCTGGCTCACCGACCAGATCAACCTTTAAACGCTGGACGAAGCGGCGATTGGGCTTGACCACCGTGAGCGCCTCTCGCAGCCGTTCGATCACGTAGAGCAGGCTCGATACCTGCGAACGCGGCACGTTGTAGTATCTGAGGATGCTGTCGACATCATGCTCGTCTGCCAGCAGCGAATCCGTCACGACAAGCAGCAGTTCCTGAATGCGAGCGTCAGTAGGACCCGATTGAGACATAAGCGCGATTAACCTTGACCTTCCTTCTGCGTGTCGTCGACCTGAAAGCCGGCATCCTGAATTTGCAGTTCGTCGCGCAAAGCCAGCAGCGTGCGGTGGTACAGCGACTTGATGGCCCCTTCCGTGCGATCCATGATCGCGCCGATTTCGGCGTTGGAGAGATGATCCACGAATTTCAGCACCAGCAACTGCTGTCGTTCTTCCGGCAGACGGCGAATCGCATTGAGCAGGCGTTCCCGTTCTTCTTTGTCCTCCACCTGATGATCGGGAGCATCGAAGCGCAGGCTTCCTGCGATGAATTCGTCAAGCGGGATGACCTTGCGGCGACCGCGATCCCGGTGCCAGTTGGCAACTAAATTATGGGCGATGCGATAAAGCCAAGCCTGAAAGGGAACGCCGCGTTCGGTGTAATTTTCGACGTGTCCCATGGCCCGAAAAAAGACACGGGCAGTCAGGTCTTCTGCATCGTGGTGATTCCCGGTACGGTAGTAGACATAGTTGTAAATCTTCTCGACGTACCGCTCGTAAAGCTCTCCAAATGCGTCCTTGTTGCCGGATTTCGCCAGTTCGACGAGTTCGTTATCGCTCAGACGCTTGAGATCGGGAGCCTTTCTGGTTCTGGATAGCCGTTTTCGCAGGTTCATAACCTATAAAACACAGGCTTCATGCCGGGGTTACGGTCTTTGGCGGCCAAGGTTAAGGCGTTTTGCTTTCCTCGGTGGGTTAGGTTAGAGTGACTGTCCCCGCTGGTCGGTTGTACTTCAAAGGAGACAACATGCACGCCTGTAGCCGCCCGGTGATTGCTGTTATTGTACTGCTGTTTGCCCTGATATCGTCGCCCGCTATGGCCCACGAAGGGCGCGAGGCCGGCGATTACGTGCTCGTATTTGGCTGGCGAGTGGAACCGGCATACGTTGGCGTTTACAACGGGCCGGAGATCCGGATTACCCATCACGATACAGGTGAAGCCGTCGAAGGCGCGGAAGCCACCTTGCAGCTTGAGGTGCGTTTTGGCGATCAGTCCCGGCGGCTGCGCCTGCGCCCGGTTTTTGGCGAGCCCGGCCATTACACCGCTGACCTGATCCCGACGCGCCCCGGTGACTATACGTTCGTGCTGACCGGAACGTTAGGCGAAACGAACATCGAAGAAACGTTTACCTCGGCGGACGGCCAGTTCAGTACTGTTGAACCGCAAAGCGATCTGCTGTTCCCTGAGCTACCCTCGGCGGATATTGAGAGCCGCCTGAGTGCGCTCGAAGCGCAAATTCAGTCCCTGCTGGCAGAGCTTGAGGCGCTACGCGGCGAGGGCTGAATGAAGTAGTACAGTGCCAGTCCCTCTCCGGGATGGCGCGTTCTGGTGAGGGATTTACCGGCAGCGACATTTCATCCCTGCCCAACAGGTTTCTTTGCTCATCCGTCCCGGCATGCCCATGCGTTTTATTGGAATAAGAACGGGTGGAATAGAAGATGCGGCGTTCGGCGTTTGGCCTCGCTGTTCTGATCGCTGTATTGCTCGTATGGGTGGCTCCGGCGCTGGCGCATGCCAGTCTGGAGCGTTCTGATCCACCGGCCAACGCCATCCTTATGGAACCACCTGAGGCGATTCGCCTCTGGTTTACCGAACCGCTTGAGCCTGAGTTCAGCATGATCCGTTTGCTTGACGCAAGCGGCAATCCGGTCGATCTGCCCTCAGGCGAAGTGGACGCTGCCGATCCACGCCAACTCATCCTGCATTCCGGCGATCTTCCTGACGGCGTTTATACCGTGGACTGGCGTGTGCTTTCGGCTTATGATGGCCATTCGACGATGGGCAGTTTCGCTTTCAGCATCGGCGTTGCGCTCGACGGCGCGGCGGAAACCGCCACTTCCGAAGCGGCAATCGCGCCTACCAACGCGGCGGTCCGGGGTATAAATCTCATCAGTCTGGCGCTTCTTTTTGGCAGCACGGGCTTCTGGCTGCTGGTCTGGAATGCCTGTGGCTTTGGCCCGGTGCGCGATGCCGAAAGGCGCATGAAAGCCGTTATCTGGGCCGGGTGGCTGCTTGTCGGGCTGAGCAACGTGCTGATCCTGCTGATGCAGGTTTCCATCGCGCAGAATATCTCGCTATCCAGCGCGGCGACTTCTCCCGCATTGCCCATCGTGCTCACGAATACCCGTTTTGGTCATCTGTGGCTGGCGCGGCTGGCCCTGTGGCTGGCCGTGGCTGCGGCGCTGGCGCTTTCCGAACGGTCGCGCCGCTGGCTGTGGCTGGCGTTCGCGCTCGGCGCGGGCCTATTGCTTACGACGAGTCTTTTCAGTCACGCAACCATCACCGCCGACGCGCTACCGGCAGTTGCCGGGGATTGGCTGCATCTGGCGATGGCGTCGCTGTGGCTGGGCGGGCTGGCGCAACTCTTCGCCGTGCTTGGCGTGACGCGCCACCTGCGCGGTGAAGCGACGCAGCCGGAGCAACGGCTGGTGCTTCACTTTTCCAACATGGCGCGTATTGCCGTGGCGACGCTGGTCATTACCGGCCTGTATGCATCGTGGATTCAGGTCGGCGCGCCGGATGCCCTTGTCAGTACGGCCTATGGGCAGGCATTGCTCGTCAAGCTCCTGCTGTTCTTGCCGTTGCTTGTCATTGCGCTGATCAATCTGATATGGACGGCGCGCGGCCTGCGCCGGGGGCACATTGTCTGGGCGGGTCGCCTGCGCGGGCTGGTTGGGATTGAGGTTGCGCTGGTGATCGGCATTATGGCTGCGGTCGGCGTCATGACCTCGACCAGCCCGGCGCGTGTGGTGATGGCTGCCCGCGCCAGCGATGCTGCGACCGTCGCCGGCTTTTTCGAGAAGCGAGCCGTGGATGATTTGCTCGTCCAGCTCAAGATTGAACCGGGAACCGTTGGCAGCAATACCTTTGAGGTGGAAGTCTATGACAGCGACGATCAGCAGGTCACGGACGTATCGCTGGTGCGCCTGCGGTTCGAACATCTGACGCAGAACGTCGGGCTGAGCGCGCTGGGGCTGGAGCCACAGCCGGGCGGTGTTTATGCCGCCAGCGGAACCAATCTCAGCTTGCCGGGGCAGTGGCGTGTGCGCGCGACGATCCAGCGCCCGAACAAGTTCGATGCTGTCGTCGACTTTACCCCGCTGGTAGAGGCAGCCCCGGCCCCGCTGCCCGATACGGCTGCGACCTTACCCCTTCAGGCGCGCACAATCGCGCTGCTGGTCACGGGCTTGCTGGCGCTTATTGCCGGCGGATACTTCGCCGCGCGCGAGCGCGTATCGCTGTGGCGCGGCGCGGGGCTGCTGGCTTCGTGTGTTGTGCTGATCGGCGTGTTGTTTCTCGTCAGCGGCGCGCTGTTGCTATAAATCACCAAAACCTTCGTTTGGAAGCCCTCAGCTTTAGCTGTGGGGAGGAAAAACGGGGCGCGAAGCGCCAGCTGCACAATCCGATCATTTGTGCTATCCTTTCATATATGAAACTCATCGCACAGGCCAAGCTGCTGCCCGACGACGAACAACGGGCGTACCTTCTGCAAACGCTGGAACAGGCCAACGCCCTTTGCAACTGGCTCAGCGAACAGGCGTGGCAACTGAAAAAGT
>QGUR01000424.1 GCA_003242205.1 Chloroflexota bacterium
AAAAACGAGTTCAACCATCCCCGAAACCCCACCCACCCCCATCCGCGCGTTTGCGATCTGGAGCGTATTGCCGAGATTGGCCGCCGCAACCGCGTGCTGACGATGATCGACAGCACCTTCGCCACGCCGATCAACCAGCGCCCGATTGAGTGGGGCATCGACTTCGTGGTCCACAGCGCGACCAAGTATTTGTCCGGCCACAATGATTTGCTGTGCGGCGTGGTTATCGGACGCGCGGATCGTCTGCGAGCGCTGCGCGACGCGCGCGGTGTGCTCGGCGGCGTCGTCGATCCGCACAATGCCTATCTGCTCGACCGGGGCATCAAGACGCTCGGCGTGCGCGTGACGCAGCAGAACGCGACGGCCATGGCCGTGGCTCGCTATCTGGAAGCGCATCCGAAGATCGAGCGCGTTTGGTATCCGGGGCTGGAGTCGCATCCCGACCACGAGGTAGCCTCGCGGCAGATGAGCGGTTTCGGCGGCGTGGTGACGTTTGAGGTACGGGGCGACCTCAAGACAACGGGCGAGTTCATCGACCGCCTGCGTATTCCGTACATTGCACCGAGTCTGGGCGGCGTCGAAAGCCTGATCGAGCAACCGGCCTTGATGAGTTACTTCGAGAAAACGACCGAGGAGCGACTGGCGCTCGGCATCAAGGACAATCTGGTGCGCTTCGCCGTCGGCATTGAGGACGCCGACGACATCATCGCCGATCTCGATCAGGCGCTGGCGGGGATATAAGGTCGCTTAACTGTCTGCAAAGCAAAACCGGAGGGCTGTCCCTCCGGTTTCGATTCGTTCAGTTAACCTGCATCTCTTTTGGCGAAGAGTTCTCCTGCGGGCGGATAACGGCACGCTCTAACACGCGCAGTTGCCGCTGCATCAAATCGAGCTGGATCTGCAGCTGCTGGTTCATCGTCCGCGCGTTCATATCGGTATTCCGTGTATTGAGAGCCACCTCAATCATCAGCGCAATGAACTCGCCCGCGGCGTAAACGCCCAGCGCCGTGATAGAGCCTCCAAGAAATGCGCCGCCAGCGACGAATACTAGCCCGAAATCGACTCTGGAGCCGAAATAGCGTGCGCTCTGAAAAGCTGTGATCAGTATCACGATCACAGCCAGGACGGTAATGACGAACATCAATCCGGCTGCTAGCTTGTAAATGGTACTGATAATGTTTAGAGCATAATAACGATCTGTCACTGTAAATACCCCTCGTGGAACGACAAAAGCCACGCCCTCCGGCAGGGGCGTGCTCGAATATTAAGGAGGCAGATTTGATTTTAATATGGGCTTAATATCGTATGCAAGCAGTATCCGCGTGAAAAGCGTACAAATTTCGCCGGTAGCGCTCATTCGGGATGAGGGACTGAGGGACGCATCAAAAAGACAGGCTGAAGGCGCGAAACCCACGCGCCTTCAACCTTTAATAGCGCAGATCGGGCTAGGCCGTGACTGTTGAGGACAAAATCTCGGCCAGCGAGTCGAAGGTGGGGGAGGCCTCGTGAATGACGTTGCGGTGCGTTCCCGCTATTCCAGGCAACGTGTTGCGGTGATAACCCAGCGTGGCGTCCGGGTCTTTCAGCAGGTGGCCGGTCAGGATGCCCACGACCGACTCCCCGCGTTTGATGACACCCTGATCCACGAGCTTGCGGACGCCCGCCAGCGAACAGGCCGACGCCGGCTCGCAGCCGATGCCGCGCGCGTCGATCAGCGCCTTGGCTTCCATGATTTCCTGATCGCTGACCTGCTCGACCACGCCGTTCGTCCACTGCAGCGCGCGCACCGCCTTCGGATAATTGACCGGATTGCCGATTTTGATCGCCGTGGCGACGGTATCGGCGCGCACCGGTTCGAAACGCTCAAAGCCATTCTGATAGCTTCGATAGAGCGGGTTCGCGCCCTCCGCCTGAATGATCGCCAGCCGCGGCATGCGGTCGATCAGGCCCAGCTCGTATGCTTCGTGCAGCGCCTTGCCGAACGCCGAACTGTTGCCCAGATTGCCGCCGGGGCAGACGATCCAGTCGGGAACCTGCCAGCGGAGTTGCTGCAGCAACTCGAACATGATCGACTTCTGACCTTCGAGCCGGAACGGGTTGACCGAATTCAGTACATAGATGCCGAACTCTGTCGCCACTTCGCGCACCAGTTGGAGGTTGCGGTCGAAATCGGCGTCGATGGCAATGCAGGTCGCGCCATAGGCCAGCGCCTGCGACAGTTTGCCCAGCGCGACGTGTTTGTTCTGGAAGAGGACGATGCCCTCGATGCCGGCAAACGCCGCGTATGCTGCCAGCGATGCCGAGGTATTGCCGGTCGAAGCGCAGGCGACGCGCTTCATCCCCAGCGCCCTTGCCTGTGTCAGCCCGCCGGTCATGCCTCGATCCTTGAACGATCCGGTCGGATTTTCGCCTTCATGTTTCAGGAACAGGGTATCGACCCCCGCCCATTCAGCCAGTTGCGGCACTGAATAGAGGTTGGTGTTGCCTTCGGGACGGCTGACGATCAGCGCGGGATCGACGTCGGGATAGATCAGTTCCTTAAAGCGCCAGACGCCGCTGTTGTACGGCGGCTCCAGACTGCCGAGGCGGCTGTCGAATAACTGGCGAGTCACGGTCGAGCGCAGCGCATTGAGGTCGTGAGTGACATCCAGCAGCCCGTTACACACTTCGCAGGCGAAGATCACGCTGCTGACGGGATACCGCTGTCCACAGTTCATGCATTGAAGTACGCTTGCCATGCTTGCCTCGTTCGTTGCGCTGCCATCTGGCGGGCAGCAGGGTGACCGCCAGAAAGAGAGTTACAGTTGCGTAAGCATAGCATCGACTGCTGCTTTTGTCAGCGCGGGTATCGCATCCGGTTTTCCTCGCTAAATATGCCTGTCCGGTGTACACTACGCTCCGGCTGTTCCGGCAGGTCACCGGGCGGTGGCTGGTCATATTCCGGCCACATGCACTGTTGGCCTGCGTTGCGGGACGGCGACCTCGTTTGTAAGCGGGCAACAGACGGACAAACAGCGTGATTCCTTTGAAAACGGAGGCATTTGCGCCGGCCACGGTGGCCAATCTCGGCGTCGGTTTTGATATGCTCGGTCTGGCGCTCAGCGAGCCGGGCGATATCGTTCAGGCGGAGCCACGGGAAGAACCCGGCGCGGTTATTCGCATGATCGACGGCGA
>QGUR01000425.1 GCA_003242205.1 Chloroflexota bacterium
CCGCTCCGCGGGGTCTGGCGTTGGTGGTCCAACTGGCGCGCCCGCCGGTTGAACCCCGCGCCCCGTCCCCGCCGGTCAATGGGGACCCGCCGCTGGTACTCATCATCGGTCTGATCGCCGAAGCGCTGCTGATCGCCGGCCTGCTGTTCTGGTATTTCCGGCGGCAGCAGCGGCGGGCGAAGGCCTCGGATCGTCAGGCGCGGATTGACACGCTGGCGCGGCAGATCGCCGAGCTTGATAACCAGTACAACGCGGGGAAAATCGACGCCAACGTTTATGAGGCGCGGCGAGCGCAGCTCAAGCGGCAGATCGCCCGCCTGATGGAAGGGGAAAGCGATACCTAGCCGCCAGTCGCCGGGGTTCGCCGGAAAACCTATGACCGCACCAGACGCCATCATCCAGACCCACGCGCTCGTCAAAGCCTTTGGCCTGCAGCCCGTTTTGCGCCGGCTGGACCTGTCGATCAACCGCGGCGATTACGTGGCGTTGCTCAGCCCCAACGGCGGCGGCAAATCGACGCTGCTCCGACTGCTGGCCGGGCTGAGCAAACCGACCAGCGGGCGCATCACCGTCGGCGGCTGGGAACTGCCGGCGGAAGCGGCGGCAGTGCGCGCGCAGATCGGCATGGTCAGCCACAAGGTCCTGCTGTATGAAAACCTGAGCGCGAGAGAGAACCTGCGCTTCTTTGCCCGGCTGTACAACCTGCCGCGCGCCGAGGCCGAAGCGCGGATCGAGACGCTGCTGAAGCGGGTTGGGCTGGCGCGACGGCAGCACGACCTGGTCCGCACCTATTCGCGCGGCATGCAGCAACGCCTGAGCATCGCCCGCGCCCTGCTCCACGACCCGCACGTTCTACTGTTCGACGAACCCTACACCGGCCTCGATCAGGACGCTTCGAGGGCGCTGGACGAACTGCTGGCGGAAGCGCACGACGAAGGGCATACCATCGTCATGGCGACGCACGACCTGAACCGCGCGGCCACGCTGGCCAGCCGCGTCGTCATTCTGGCGCGAGGCGCGGTTGGCTTCGACCGGCCCAGCGCCGAACTGACGCCCGCGTCGCTGGCGGCAGCCTACAGCGAAGTAACCGGCATGGTGACCGCCCGATGAAAACGCCGTTTCTGCACAGCGTCGCCTCCATCGTTCGCAAGGATTTGCTGGTCGAACTGCGAAGCCGCGAACTGATCACCTCGATGGCGCTGTTCGCGCTGCTCAGCATCCTGATTTTCAGTTTCGCGCTGGAACTGGACCGCATCGCGCGGGAGGAAGCCATCGCGGGCGTGCTGTGGGTCACGGTCGTTTTCGCCAGCGTGCTCGGCCTCAACCGCAGCATGGCGATGGAACGCGATCAGGGCAATCTCGACGCCATGCTGCTGGCCCCGATCGACCGTTCGGCGATTTTCGCAGGCAAACTGGCCGGCAATCTGGTGTTTTCGCTGGTCGTCGGGCTGGCGCTGCTGCCGCTGATGACGGTGCTTTACAATCGTTCGCTGCTGGAAGGATGGCTGCTGGTCGTGCTGCTGCTCGGCGCGACCGGCTTTTCGACCGTCGGCACGCTGCTGGCCACCATGACCGTGCAGACGCGCGCGCGCGAGTCGCTGCTGCCGATCGTCATGCTGCCGATCGCGCTGCCGGTGCTGCTGGCAGCAGTGCGCGCCTCGACCAGCATCCTCACCGGCAGCCCGTTTGAGGACTGGATCGCGTGGCCGCAAATCCTGCTGGTGCTCGATGTCATCTATCTCGTGCTGTGCTTCCTGCTGTTCGAGTTCGTCATCGAGGAATAAGACAGGACGAAAGGCGCGAAGTTTTCATAGATTTTATCGTAATTTCCTGTAGCATTTCTCAGATTTCGTATGCTAACATGAGGGAACATTGCAGGTGTTCAGGGAGTAGTTGATGAGTGCTGCAAATCAGATTTCGGCGTCCGTTCGCCCGGTAGACGTCGCGGTGGAAACGCGCCCGCTACCTCGCTTGCTGGCCGGCCTGACCGTCGTCACCATTCTCGGGGTCATCGCCGGGCTGTACATGGCGCTGGTCTACGCCGGGACCGACATCGATCAGGGCGACGTCCAGCGGCTTTTCTATATCCACATGCCGGCTTTCTTCGGCGCGTTCCTTGCTTTCGGCGCGACCGTGATCGGCGGCATTATGTATCTCCGCACGCGCCACGAAAAATGGGACGTGCTGGCGGTCTCCGGCGTGGAGATTGGCATGGCGTTCGCGATCATCAACCTCGTCACCGGCTCCATCTGGGCGCGCCCCATCTGGAACACGTGGTGGACGTGGGACCCGCGACTGACGTCCGAAGCGATCATGGTCCTGACCTACGCCGCCTACATGATGCTGCGTAACGGCATCGAAAACCCGGAGCAGCGGCGGCGTTTCAGCGCCGTCTATGGCATTCTGGCCTTCGTGACCGTGATCGTCACGCTCGTCATCATCCGTATTCGCCCGGACACCATCCATCCGGCAGTCATCGGCGCAAGCCCGCAGAACGCGCAGGGTACGTTCGAGCTACAGGCGACGCCGGGCGTGAGCGCGGCGCTGGGCGTCAACATGCTCGTCTGGGGGCTGCTACTGCCGGTCACGCTGCTGTGGTATCGCATCCGGCTCGAAAATTTCGCGCTGCACGTCGACGCGCTGAAGGCGCGGCTGCTGGAGCGCTAGGAGAAAATCATGCCAACACCACCGGACACCGGTTCGTATCTCATACTCGGTCTGGCAGTGATCGCCGTCATCATGGCCATCCTGCTCGCCAGCATGGCCATCCGCTACCGCAACCTGCGGAAAGACGTCGAGACCATTCGCCGCCTCGAAACAGAGCTATAACGCGCGGCCCCGCAGCCAAAGTCCCTCTCCCGCATGGAAAGGGACTTTTTCTTTCTCTCGCGCCGCCTCAGGTCGCGCTTTCCTGTTCCTTGACCATGACGATGACGCGCAGGCCGAACAGCCGGAACGGGAGCACCGGCAGCAGCTTCAGCTTAAGCGCGACTGGCGCGGCGAAAAACGAAATCCGCCGGAAGCCAAAGCGGCGGTAATAAGGCTCCATGCGATCGCGGCACAGCAGGTACAGCGGCAGTCCGGCCTCGGCCTCCAGCGCGGAAATCAGCCGGGCGGCGATGCCCCGGCCCCGGTACGCCGGCAGCACGACCAGACTGCCTAACTCGC
>QGUR01000108.1 GCA_003242205.1 Chloroflexota bacterium
CTGGAAAATCATCATGGCTAAAGTCATTCTCGACAAGGTAACCCGCCGTTTTGGCTCTGTGGTCGCCGTTGACCAGGTGAGTCTGGATATTCACGATGGCGAATTTATCGCGCTGCTTGGCCCTTCCGGCTGTGGCAAAACGACGACTCTCCGGTTGATCGCCGGGCTGGAACAGGCGGACGGCGGGCGCATTTTCATCGGCGACCGCGACGTGACCCATCTGCCGCCGCGTGACCGCGATATCGCGATGGTCTTTCAGGATTACGCGCTCTATCCGCACATGACCATCCTCGAAAACATTGGCTATCCGCTTAAGGTACGCGGTGTGGGGCGCGATGAACTGACGCGGCGCGTGACCGAGGTGGCCGAGCGCCTCCAGATCGGCCAGTTGCTGGAGCGCCGTCCGGGCCAGCTTTCGGGTGGGCAGCAGCAGCGCGCGTCGGTCGCGCGGGCGGTCGTGCATCACTCGCAGGTTTTTCTGTTTGACGAACCGCTTAGCAACCTCGACGCCAAACTGCGTGTCGAAGCGCGGGCTTTTCTGAAACGCCTCCAGCACGAACTGGGCATCACGGCGGTCTACGTGACACACGATCAGGCGGAAGCGATGGCGCTGGCCGACCGTATTGCCGTCATGCAGAGCGGTCGTATCATGCAACTGGGCGCGCCGCTGGACGTTTACCGTCGCCCGGCTAACCTGTTCGTTGCGTCGTTCATCGGCAGCCCGCCGATGAATCTGCTTGAAGCGCGAGTCGACATCGGCGCGCGCCGGCTGGTCATCAACGGCGGGGCGTCACTGCCGCTGGCCACTGTTGGCGCGGCGCTGGCCGAAAAGCTGCCGGATCGGAGCAAGGTGACGCTTGGCGTGCGCCCCGAACACGTCAGGATCGAAACCGACGAAGCGCCGGACAGCATACCCGGTCGCGTCTATGTCGTTGAGCCGCTGGGTGGCGAATCGCTGGTGATCGCGCAGGTGGGCGAATCGCTGGTATCGGTGCGCCTGTTCCAGGACGAACCGCCTGCTTTGCCTGAAACCATCTGGTTGAGCTTCGATCCTGAGCGCGTATTCGTCTATGGCGAAAACAACGAACTGGTGGCGTGAGGCCTCATTCGCCACGCTGTCCGGCTGGTAGTGAAAGCAGGTTCATTCGGATGCCTGACAAACCGATGAAACAGCGCGAGTTGGTCATTCGCGGGCACGTGCCGCCGGGGCGCGAGAAATTCTATCAGGACGTGCCGTTCGATGTGCCCGAAGGTGTCAGCCGGATCGACATTCGCTACAGCTACAATGATCGGATTCACAGTGATCCGCATCTGGTGGGCGGCAACACGGTCGATATCGGCCTGTTCGACTGGCGCGGCGCTGAGTTTCTGAAGGGCGGCTTTCGCGGCTGGACGGGGAGCGCGCGCGACCAGTTTTTCGTGGCGACCGATGACGCGACGCCCGGTTATCTGCGCGGGCCGCTGACCGCCGGAACGTGGCATATTCCGCTCGGCTTCTATAAAGTCGGGCCGCGCGGCTGCGACTATGAAATTACGATCACCTTCACGTTTGGCGATCAGCGGGTCGATGACTTCCCGCCAATGTTGCGGCTTGATAGCCCGAACGCCGATCTGCCGGCGCGAGAGTCGGGCTGGTATCGCGGCGAGCTCCACTGTCACACGATCCACAGCGATGGCGATTCGACCGCTGCCGAGGTCATTCAGGCTGCCACGGCGCTGGGCCTCGATTTTCTGGCCATCATGGACCACAACAACATTACCCATCTGGTCGAACTGGCCGAGCTTGGCCCGCAGCCGATCATCCTCATCCCCGGCTATGAGGTGACGACCTACAAAGGCCACTGGAATGTCTGGGCGCCTCGGGAATGGATTGATTTTCGCGTGCAGTCTGCCGATGATATGCGCCGCGCGATTGAGTTCGCCATCGAAGGCGGGGCGCTCACGTCGTGCAATCATCCACGCCCTTTTGGCCCGCCGTGGGAATATGAGGACGTTAACCTCAGCCATTGCATCGAGGTCTGGAATGGCCCGTGGCGGTTGATGAATAACGTTGCGCTCCGGTTTTGGGAGCAGCGATTGCAACAGGGGCAGCGGCGCGTCGCCGTCGGCGGTAGCGATATGCACTTCCTGAAAACCGAACACGTAGCGCGGCTGGCGACGCCGACGACCTGGATTTACTGCCCCGGAACGCCGACCGCCGCCGGCTTGTTAGATGGTTTGCGCGCCGGTCATGCCTTTGTCAGCGAAGGGCCGGACGGCCCGCGGCTGTCTCTCAGGTCCGGCGAGGCGATGATGGGAGATGTCGTTTCGCGCCCGCCGGACGGGCAGCTGCCGGTAGAGATTGGCGTGACCGGGGCGGCGGGCGCTGTCCTTGAGTTATGGGGCAGCGAAGGACTGCTGTTGCAGCATCGCGTGGCTGAGGACGAACTGGTCCTGGAGATGACGCTGGCGGTCGGCGCTTCGCTTTACGTGCGGGCGCAACTGGTTGACGGCGAAGCGCGCGACCAGATACGCGCTCTGACTAATCCGATTTACCTGCGGTCATAGACCACGCGCCCGCCGACGATCGTCTTCAGTACGTGCACATCCTTGATTTCCGAAGCAGGAACCTGCAGCGGGTCGCGGTCGAGGATCGTGATATCCGCCAGTTTGCCGGCTTCCAGCGTGCCTTTATCCGCTTCTTCGAAGGCAAAGCGCGCGCCCGCCGCCGAACAGAGTTTCAGCGCTGTCGCGGCGTCGATACGTTCGCGCGGGTTCGAGTGGTTGACCGCCGCATGCATCCAGAGCACCGGCTGCATCGGCGTGACCGGCGAGTCGGAACCAAAGGCGACTTCGACGCCGGCATCGAGCACGCTGCGTATCGGGTCGACGCGCCCGGCGCGTTCCTCCCCGACCAACTGCGGATATTCGCCGTCGTGCGGCCAGAAGTAATTGAAAGCCGGTTGGAGCGCCAGTAGAACGCCGAGCTGTCGCGCTCGCTCGGCCTGTCCCGGCGCGGGCAGCTCGAAATGCTCGATCCGGTGGCGATGGTCGCGTCGAGGATAGTTGGCAAGCGCGTTCTCATAGGCTTGCAAAAGCTGTTCGATGGCCGCGCTGCCGACCGTATGCAGCGCGACTTGCATTCCCGCCGCGTGTGCTTGCTCGACATAGGCTTTCACGTCATCGTCAGAGAAATAGAGCGTGCCGTGCGTGGGCGGTTCTCCGGCGTAGGGTTCTAGCAGCGCCGCCGTGCGTGGGCCGAAATCGCCATCGAGCGCGACCTGACCGCATCCGCCGATCTGCCGCAGACCAAGCCGCCTGACCGCTGCCACGTCGTGGGATTGCGTATACGGCACGAGACGCACCGGCAGCTCGTCCTGTAGAGCGAGCATGGCTTCCACGTCTTCAAGATCGTCGAGCGCGTGCACCGTGGTGATGCCACCTTCAACCGCCAGCTTTGCCGCGCGCTCGAACGCTTCGCGCGTGCCAACCTGCGCTTTGAATACCTTCCATAAATTGTCGAAGGCGGCCAGATTCGCCTGGCCGGTCAGCACGCCAGTAAACGCACCCTCAGCGTCACGCCCGATGCCTTCCGTATTTTCATTCACAGGGAGCAGGGCAAGCGCTGCTTCGTTGACCGCCGACCAGTGTCCGCTGCGATCCATGACGTAAACCGGGCGTCCTTCGCTTGCTCGATCCATTTCTTCGGGCGATGGAAAGCGTTTGTCCGGATTCAGTTCCGGCTGAAAGCCGCTGCACAGAACGAGTCCGTCCGCGGGTAGCGCGGCAGCGTAACGCTCGATCCGGCGCAACACTTCGGCAAGGTCACCGACGCCCGAAACGTCTATCGCCATTAGCCCAAGTCCGGTGATTGTGAAATGCACGTGGGTGTCGATGAAGCCGGGAACGGCGCAAGCGCCATCAAGGTCGATCACCTGACTGACATCGCGGGCCTCGTCTACCAGTTCCTTGCCGCCAATTGCTGAAATGCGTCCGTCGCGGACGACGATTGTCTGTGCGGAAGGCATCTGCGGGTTCAGCGTGTGAATGATCCCGTTCGTGATGATAAGGGAATGCCCGTTCATGGCGCTCCTTTCCCGAAAGCCGGATGTTTGCACCTAGGTTCAATGCGATACAGATGATTGCTACTCCCGCTTTAGGACTGCAAACGGGAGAGGAAAGGAACCGGCTGAAGTTGTTTGACCTCTGCAAATCGGATCGGTGAAAACTACAGATCGGTTCCCGCCGCGACATCGGAAAGCGCGTCGCCCAGCAGATTGATTGACAGCACGGTGAGAAAGATCCCCAGCCCGGGAAACGCCGTCACCCACCACGCCTGGCCGACAAACGCACGCCCGGCGTTTAGCATAGCGCCCCATTCCGGGTCAGGTGGCTGAACGCCCAGCCCGATGAAACTGAGCGCGGCGGCCTCCAGAATTGCCGAGCCGGTTCCCAGTGTGATCAGCGCCAGTACCGGGCGAATGACGTTAGGCGCGATATGGCGCACGATGATGGAGAAGTCGTTGCTGCCAAAAGCGCGCGCCGCGGTGACATAGTCCTGTTCGCGCACTTGCAGAGCCGCCGCCCGGGTCATGCGCGTGAACGAAGGCACGAAGCTGACGCCAACCGCGATCATGACGTTGACGACTCCGGGGCCGAGGATGGCGACGACGATCAACGCCAGCAGCACGCCGGGGAAGGTCATCAGCACCTCGATGAACCAGCCGATCACCGAATCGATCCAGCCACCCGCATAGCCGGCGATCAGGCCGATTGTCACGCCGATCACCGCGCCAATTGCCGCCGCAAAGAGGCCGATCTGCAACGACACGCGCCCGCCATAGAGAAAGCGGGCCAGCATGTCGCGCCCCAGATTGTCGGTTCCCATAGGGAACTCGGCGTCGGGCGGGCGAAAGGCAGCCAGTGGATTCGCCTCGTTCGGCGGCCTGCTGGCGAGCAAAGGCGCTCCGGCGGTGGCGGCGACAAGGCCGATCAGGATAAGCAGGCTGATTACCGCGCCCGGCTGGCGCAGTAACCGGCGAAACGGGTGTCGTTTGTTGTTCAGGATAGCAGTCGTAGCAGCCAAGTTGGCCATCCATGCTGGCGGCCGGCAGGCCAGCGCGCTCCGGAATTCATCGCGCTCACGTCAGGCGGACGCGCGGATTGATCACCGCATACAACAGGTCGGTGAGCGTATTCACCAGTAAGTAAATGATGGCGATGACCAGCACGATACCCTGAATCAGCGGGAAGTCGCGGCTGTTAATCGCCGTAACGGTCAGGCGTCCCAGTCCTGGTCGGGCGAACAGCGCCTCTACCACTACCGAGCCAGACAGCAGCAGGCCAAACTGTAGCCCAAGAATGCTGACAATCGGAATCATGGCGTTGGGCAGGGCGTGCCGCCAGTTGATACGTCGTGGCCGAAGCCCTTTGGCGTGGGCGACCATCAGATAGGGCTGGTCAAGCACGTCGATCAGGCTGGCGCGCACGATCCGAGCGATGACCGCCGCTTCCGCCAGCCCCAACGTTAGCGCTGGCAGGATCAGGCTGCGCGGGTCGCTGGCCGGAGCTGCGCTCGGCAGCCAGCGAAGCTGAACCGAAAACAGCAGGATCAGCAGAATGCCGAGCCAGAAGGTCGGCATTGAGACGCCTGCAATGATCGCCACCGTCAGCACGCGATCCAGCCAGCGACCGCGATTCAGGGCGGATACCAGCCCGATGAACAGACCGACGACCGTAGCAATGGCCATTGATGCCAGCGTGAGCTGGATAGTGCTTGGCAACTGCTCGGCAATCATGCTGATGACCGGACGATCGGTTCGGATCGACGTGCCAAGGTCGCCGCGCACAATATTTTCGAGGAAGCGCGCGTACTGCACCGGCAACGGGTCGTTCAGTCCCAGACTCGCCCGCAGCGCCTGTACCGACTCAGCGCTTGCCGCCTGGCGACCGAGGATCGCGTAGACCGGGTCGCCAGGCGCAAGATGCAGAATCAGAAACGTCAGCACGGAAACGCCGGCCAGGACCAGTAACGACAGAAAAAACCGGCGAACAAGGTATCGGTTCATGGAGGTTAAAAGGTAGCCCTCATTCCCGGTTTCTGCGCTCTACTCCGCCAGCGAAATCTGCGACAGTAGCGGATAGCCTTCAGGATCGAAGACCCAGCCTTCGACGCGCGCGTCCATGACCATCACGCGATCGTAGTTGTACAGGGGAATGGCGAGCGCGTTTTCCATGATGATCATCTGCGCCTGCTCGTACAATGCGGCTCGCGCCTCCTCGTCCAGCTCCGTGGCAGCGTTCTCCAGCGCGGCATCCAGTTCCGGGTCGACAAAGCGCGTGAAAGCCGAACCGCCTTCGATGTTCGACGAATGGTAGACGAAGCTCAGCACGCCCGGATCGCTGCTGGTCCAGCCCATGTTGACGATATGATGGTTGCCGGCTGCCGCAAACTCGAAAATACCGGCGTCGTCCATCGTCTGAATATCGACTGCGATACCGGCCTGGTTCAGGTACGCGGCCAGCAGTTCCATATACGCTTCCTCATAGGCCGGCAGCGCGGGATAGACGATAGTCAGCGGCTGGCCGTCTTTGTCACGGATACCATCTCCGTCGCTGTCCACCCATCCGGCTTCATCCAGCAGGGCCGCCGCGCGTTCGGGGTCATAGCGATACAGGTTCGCTGCTTCCTCGCTGTAGCCAAATGTCGTCGGTGACAGGACGTTAAACGCGGGTGATTGCAGCCCGGCGAACGCCGTTTGAACCAGTTGTTCCTGATCGACGGCGTGGATCATGGCCTGACGAACGCGGATGTCGTCGGTCGGCGAATGCTCCGTGTTGATCATCATGTGCGACGGCATGCCGGGCGCGGGGAAGGTTTCGAGCTTATACATGCCGGTATCGAGCAGCGACTGGACGCCGAACGCGGGCGGCTCTTCGGCGATGTCGATTTCGCCGCTTTGCAACGCCGTCAGCCGGGTCGCGCCTTCGGGCAGGAAGCGGAAGGTAACCGTTTCGACCAGTGGCGCGCCGCTGGTCGCGGCAAATTCCGGCCCCCAGGCATAGGCCTCGTTGCGCGTCAGGGTGATGTGGTCCTGCGGCGTCCACTCCTCAAAGACGAAGGGGCCGCTCCCAACCGGATTGGTATCGAGTTCGCCGCTGGCAGCAGGCGAGGGAATACCCATCCATGGCCGGCTCAGGTCGTTGAGGAAAATCGGCTTGGGATCGGCGAATCGAACCACCAGCGTTGTGTCATCTACGGCTTCGGCTTCAACATAGCCGGAGAGAACGCTCGTCGCGATGGCGACGGGATCACCGGCTTCAGCAATGCGGTCAAAATAGGCTTTCACAGCCTGTGCATTGAACGGCGTGCCATCGTGGAACGTGACATCGGAGCGCAGCGTGAACGTGAACTCGGTGGCATCGTCGTTCACTTCCCAGCCTGTAGCCAGACCCGGATGAAGCTCGCCCGCCTGATCGACGCGCGTGAGCGTGTCGTAGATGTTCATCAGCACCCATTGTTCGGCGATGAAAAGCCCTTTAGCCGGATCGAGCGACACAGGCTCGGTCGCCAGACCGATGGTGAGGGCACCGCTACTCTGGGCGCTCAGGGCGGAAGCGCCGGTCAGCGCCAGTACCAATAGCACAACGATCAGTACGCGCGTTTGAACTCGCATAATGCCTGTATAACTCCATTCACTGGTGACAGTTGGCAGCAAGCGCCGAAAATAGCATAAAATCGCGGGAAATGCTTTAGATAGGCCATAACCGTTGACTGCCTGCCGGGAGTGAATGCCCGGCGCTTTGCTGGCCGTTACTCTGCAATCGAGGCTGCTGGCGTGACTTTAGACCGATTTGACTGGATCTCTATTCCCCCGGGCAAGGTGACGCTTGAAACGGGGCAGACGTTCACCGTGCCTGCCTTTGCCATCACCCGGCTTCCGGTGACCAACGCCGACTACGATCTGTTTGTCCGGGCGGAAGATGGATACGCTCGCCCGGAGTGGTGGGCGTTTTCTCAGGATGCGCAGGCGTTCCACGCGGAAAACCCCGCACCGCCGTATACGGCACACCCCGGCGACAACCTGCCGCGCACAAACGTAAGCTGGTATGAAGCGGTCGCGTTTTCCCGCTGGCTTAGCGCGCAGCTTGGCCAACACATCAGTTTGCCAACGGAGCAGCAGTGGCAGCGCGCGGCTCAGGGAGACACAGGCTGGCGTTTTCCGTGGGGGGATCAGTTCGATCCGTCGCGCTGCAACTTCAACACCGACGGCCCGACGCCGGTCGGCCAGTTCCCCGATGGCGCAAGTCCGTTCGGTGTGCTGGATATGGCAGGCAATGTCTGGGAATGGTGCCTGAATGACTATTATACCGGCAGCACCGACATCAGCCTGCCCGCAACCGACCGGGTGCTACGGGGCGGCTCATGGTGGTGCAACACGCCGGGCGATCTGGCCGTGGATTATCGCAACGGCGGCTATCTTCACGGCTGGAGCCACGACTGGGGCTTTCGCGTCGTGCGGTTGTGAGCGCCTGTAGCGTTCCTCGGTATAGATGTCACTACCGCCTCACTGAAGAACTTCTTATTCCTGATCCCGCTCAGCGAGCCGGCAACTGATCATGCGGTCGGTCTTGTTGACCGTGTTTGTGCAATCTGTCACAATATATTAAAGCTCGATCGAGTCCGGCTCTGCCGGTAACGATGTCGGATCGGGGTTATTGCCTGACGGCATTCTTTACGTCGGGGAGAGCAGCGGCAATGTTGGCGAAGCTGCCGGATGAAACCGGCTGTTTCCCACCTTGCCAGCCTGCCTGTGAATTTTGCTCTCCCATCCATGGCGCGCCTCCGGGCGCCTTTCCACACACGATCTACAGACTAAGAGAAAGGCGCCTGCACGTCTTGAGAGGCGCTATGTCGGGATCGTCCATTGCTCGCCGCTGTCGAGCACATGGCCGCATCGCCAGTATGTTCACCATCCGTATTCCCGGTTTCCCGGTAGGTTTTTGAGAGCGATCGTTATGGCAAATGCGCCCTACGCAACCGACGATGCCAATTATGGTCACGTCTCGCGCGTGCGTGGCAGCGTCGTCGATGTTCGCTTCACCCATCGCCTTCCGGAACTGTATAACGCGCTACGGACGGGAGCGCACCAGGAAATCGTCATCGAAGTCGTCAACCATCTGGATGAGCAGACTATTCGCGGCGTTGCTTTGACACCGACGCGAGGTTTGGCCCGGGGAGATGTGGTGATCGATACCGGCCAGCCGCTGCGCGTACCGGTTGGTCGGGCGCTGCTTGGACGTATGTTCAATGTCTTCGGTGAACCCATCGACCTTGGCCAGCCGCTGGAAGGTGTTGAATGGCGTTCCATTCACCAGAAGCCGGTGCCGATCAGCCGCCAGACGACATCTTCGGAAGTGTTCGAAACCGGCATCAAAGCGATAGACGTTCTCGCGCCACTCGAACGGGGCGGCAAGGCCGGGCTTTTTGGTGGGGCAGGCGTTGGAAAAACCGTGCTGATCACGGAACTCATCAACAACGTGGTCGGCAATTACGAAGGCATCAGCGTGTTCTGCGGCATCGGCGAGCGCTCGCGCGAGGCCGAGGAACTATATCGCGACATGGCAGCCGCGGGCGTGCTTGACAAGAGCGTACTGATCTTCGGCCAGATGAACGAACCGCCGGGGGCGCGCTTCCGCGTCGGGCACGCAGCGCTGACGATGGCAGAATATTTCCGCGATGACGAAGCGCAGGACGTGTTGCTGCTGATCGACAACATTTTCCGCTTTGTTCAGGCCGGCGCGGAGATTTCCGGCCTGATGGGGCAGTTACCCTCGCGCCTCGGCTACCAGCCGAGTCTAAGCACCGAACTCGCTGAAATTCAGGAGCGGATCACCAGCACGGCCACCGGCGCAATAACGTCGGTTCAGGCGGTGTACGTACCGGCAGACGACTTCACCGACCCGGCAGTGGTGCATACCTTCACTCATCTTTCGGCGATCATCGCGCTTTCGCGCGAGCGTGCCAGTCGTGGGCTTTACCCGGCGATCGATCTGCTGCAGTCGGAATCGAGCATGTTGGTGCCGCATATTGTAGGCCAGCGTCACTATACCATCGCCCGGGCGATCCAGGAAACGCTGGCTCACTATGAGTCGTTGAAGGACGTGATTGCCATGCTGGGCATCGAAGAGCTATCGCGCGAAGACCAGCGCATCGTGAATCGCGCCCGCCGGCTGGAACGCTTTTTGACCCAGCCGTTCTTCACAACGGAACAGTTCACCGGCCAGCCGGGCAGACTGGTGCCGCTGGAAGCCGCGCTCGATGGCTGCGAGCAGATCCTGAACGACCGCTTCCACGATTATCCTGAGCAGGCGTTGTACATGATCGGCAGCATTGATGAGGTGCGCGATGAGGCTTAGGGTCTTCCTGCCCAGTGAGGTGCTGGTCGATACCGAAGTCGTGAAAATCGGCATCGAAACGCCAGACGGCGCGCGAATATTACTGCCGCGTCACGTCGATTTTGTCACGCTGCTGGTTCCGGGTGTGATGACATTTGTCCGGCCCGATGGCGACGAGGATCTGGTCGCCCTGAATGAAGGCGTGCTGGTCAAGATTGGGCCTGATGTGCGTGTGGCCACGCGCAACGCGGTTTTCGGAGAAAGCCTGAGCGTTCTGCGCGAGGTGGTCGAGCGCGAGTTCAAGCACCTCGATGAGCAGGAGCGGCGGGCAAGAGCGGCTCTGCACGGCCTTGAGATGGAAATCGTCCGGCGTTTTATCACTCTGGGAGAGTAGTGTGCCAGCGCCGCCAGACCTAGACGAGGAAACCCGGCACGAACGCGAGCAGTTGCTCCGGGAGATAGCCAGTAAGGAACGCCGCCGCAGGCGAAGGCAGCGCCATCCGCCGACGGTCTGGTCCGGTCTGGGCGTCTTCGGCATGGTCGGCTGGCTGATCACGGTCCCGACGTTGATCGGTATCGCGGTTGCTCTGTGGGTCAATTCCATTTACCCCGGCACATGGACGCTGGGCTTCTTCTTTCTTGGTCTGGCTATTGGGTGTATCAACGCCTGGCTATGGGTCGAACGCGAGCGGCGCAAGGTATATGAGGACGATGACGAAGATGATGATATGGAATGAGATCGGCCTGCTGCTGTTTCCATTCGGTGTCGGCATTGCCTGTGCCGCGTTCTATTTTGGCGGCCTTCGCTGGACGCTGCAGCGCGTGGCGACGCGGAGCGGGGCTGCGAAATACCTGCTGCTCAGCTTCCTGATCCGGTCGGTGATTGTTCTGGCGGCGTTTTATCTGGCTGCGAATGGTCGCTGGCAGCATGTTCTTGCCAGCATGGCCGGCTTTCTCCTCGGTCGTACCGTGATGCTGTACCGGGCACGGCGCGGCGGCGCAGGATGGGAACGCGCTGCGCCAGCCGGCGCTCTGGAGGTGAATGAACGTGGAACTCAGTCCTGACAGCATCACGCTGGTTGATCTGGGCATCGTTCGGCTGAACGCCACTGTGGTCTATAGCTGGGTTGTGCTGGCCGTGCTGGTCGTGGGTTCGGCGCTGATTACACGCCGTCTCACGGTCGGGCCACAGGTTTCACGCTGGCAGAGCGCGCTGGAGGCGCTGGTATCGATTCTGCGCTCGCAGATTGCTGACATGACGCAGCAGAATCCGGATCGCTATTTGCCGTTTATCGGCACACTATTTCTCTTTATCGCGGTTTCGAACCTGTTGGCAATCATCCCCGGTTTTTCATCGCCGGTCAGCTCCGTGTCGACGACGGCGGCGCTGGCGTTCTGTGTGTTCATCGCGGTGCCGGTTTATGGCGTGATGGCGCGCGGCCTGAAGGATTATCTGCGTGCCTACATCCAGCCGACGTTCATCATGCTGCCTCTCAACATTCTGTCGGAACTGTCGCGCACGCTGGCGCTGGCCATTCGTCTGTTCGGCAACGCGCTCAGTGGCGACATTCTGGTGGCGATTCTGATCGTCATTGTGCCGTTGTTTGTGCCGATCGTCATGCAGTTGTTTGGCCTCGTCATTGGGCTGATTCAGGCATATATCTTCGCCATTTTGGCGACCGTGTTCATTGCTTCGGCCACACGCGATTAGGAGGGCTTGGTTCATGGAGGAAACTACACTCATCGGTATCGTTTCGATTTTCACGGCAGGGCTGACGATAACAATAGGCTCGATTGCCCCCGCAGTCGGCGAGGCTCGCGCGCTGGTCCAGGCGCTGGCGTCGATTGCCCAGCAGCCTGATGAAGCGAACACGATCAGTCGCACGCTGTTTATCGGCATCGCGCTTGTCGAGTCGTGCGCCATTTACTGCTTCGTCATTGCCATGATTCTGATCTTCTTCAATCCATTCTGGGACTTTTTCGTAAGCCAGGCTGGAGGCTGATGCGGTGCAGATCGACTGGTTCACCTTCGTCGTTCAGATCATCAACTTCATCATCCTGTTGGTGTTGTTGCGACTGTTCCTCTATAAGCCGGTCATTCGCGTTATGGACGAGCGCGAGCGCCTGATTTCCCAACGGTTGCATGCTGCCGAGGAAGCCCGGCAAACTGCCGAGAATGAGGCCAATGCGGTGCGCGAGGAAAAGCAGCGGCTTCAGCGCGAGCGGGAAGCGCTGCAGGCGCAAGCCCGGCAGGAAGTTGAAAAAGAGCGGAAGGCGGCGCTTGAGCGCGTGCGGCGCGAAGCTGAGGAAATGCGCTTGCGCTGGCAGCGCACGGTGGCGCAGGAAAAGGAGAACTTTCTGCGCGATCTGCGCCGGCGTACCAGCGCACTGGTCTTCACCGTCGTCAGGCAGACGCTGGCGGAAATGGCCGATGCCGAACTGGAAGACCGCATGGTTCGCCGGTTCATCGAACATCTCAGGCAACTGGACGACGATGAGCGCCACGCTATGATCGCCGAACTACAGCGCGCGCACAACGCCGTTGTCACCTCGGCGTTTCCGCTTCCAGACGACGCGCAACAGCGGCTGAACCAGACGATTGCCGAAACTCTGCTCCCAGAAGTGAACGTCACCTTCATGACCGACCCGGAACTTGTGGCCGGAATCGAGCTGCGGGCGCATGGCCGCGTATTGCAGTGGTCGCTCGGCAGCTATCTGGCGGAAGTTGAGCGACAGTTGTGGGAAATGCTGGAAAACCCACGTTAAAGGCCGGGCGGCAGCCGAGGAA
>QGUR01000109.1 GCA_003242205.1 Chloroflexota bacterium
TCATGCCGATGTCAACGCGGCTAGAAACATTGCACGGGCGGCTGTCATACCGCCTATTGTCTCGGAGACGCCTGCGGGCGTCGCGCCAGGGACAAGCCCCCGCCTTTAGGCGTGGGGTCTATGACCGGTTGCCGTAGCGTTTTACGGTTCGGGCGGCTTGCGGAACGGGCCGCGTTGCCGCTGGCCGCGGGCGGCATTAGAATCGAGCGCAGCGACAGGGGCTACGAAAGGAGAAACTGCCGTGCGCCGTTCCATTCGATTCCGCCTGCTTGCGGTCGTGCTGTGTTTCGTTCTTTTGCCAGCGATGACGGCGTTCGCGCAGGATACCAATGGGCCTGCCACGATTATCACCTTCATGTCCAGCCTGCCCGCCGTATCCCTCGCCGAAATCGAGGCGGGCGAAGCGACAACCACGCTGAGCTGGCACGTCGTCGGGCTGGACGAAAACCAGCGTCTGGTGCTGGAGCGCTACGAACTCAATACGTTCGTCAGCCTGTTAAACGAAAGCGAAGTCTCGCTTTCGCCGAGCGACAGCCGCGAGATCCCCATCGCCCCGCCTTCCGGCTTCGCGCCGCCAACCTATCGTCTGGCGATTCTGGACTTTCGCAACCGGATTATCGACCAGCGTATCGTCGTCATTCCGTATGTCATGCCTGTGGGGGCGGAAGTGAGCATCGACGCTTTCACCACCGAGACGGAAGCCGTGGACGCGCTGGCGCTGGCGGACGGCAGCGCGCGCATCAGCGTCTCGTGGGCGATCAGCAATCGCCCGCCGACCGCTAACCCGGTTTTTGAGCAGGTGCTGCCCGATGGGGAAGCCGTGCTGGTCGAGTTGCCGCGTGAGTTTCTGTGGGTTCCGTCCAGCGGCACGGGCGTGGTCGCGCCGGTCGCCGTGGATGGGGCCGAGAGCATCGAACTGCGCCTGCGCGTGGTCGATATGGTCGATAACAGCGTATACGCCGAGCAAACGCTGACGTTGCCGGTGCAATCGGACGGTGAAACGTCGCCCGCCGCCGAAACCACCGAAGAAAGCAGCCGGGCCGAAATCGTCAGTTTCACCGCCGATCCGACGACGATTGCCATCGGAGAAACCGTACAGCTTTCGTGGGAAGTGCGAAACGCCAGCAGCGTGCAAATTTCGGTGCGAACCTCGGATTCGCCGCAGCAGCAGGTCATCGCCGGCAATCTGCCACTGCGCGCGGGCCTTGCCATTCCGGTCGGCGAAGACACGTTCAGCGGCGTCGATAGTCTGACGTTCATCATCCGCGCCATGGATGCCGAGGGCCGCAGTCTGGCCACTGGCCGCGCCGACGTCGACGTACAATAAGACAATCCGGCAGGCGCAGCTATCCCTACCGGATGTAGATTTGAGTACTATTGAATCTATCGGTCGAGAACGCGACGAGAGTCGCGCCGGTTCGCGCCACAGTTTTTGCAAAAGGAGTTTCAGGATGTTTAGCCGAGACGTTTGCAGACGATTGTACGGTGTGCTGGCCGTTCTGGCGGTGCTGGTTCCCCTGGGTGTGACAAGCGCTCAGGATACGATCACGCTGGATTTTTACTACCCAACGGCGGTCGATGGCCCGATTGCCCAGATTTTGGAGGAATACGCCCAGCAGTTTGAGGCCGAGAATCCGGGCATCGACGTCAATCCGATCTACACCGGCAGCTACGTCGACACGCGACAGGCGATCCAGACCGAAATTCAGGGCGGCGGCACGGGGCCGGACGTGGCCGTGATGCTGGCGACCGACATCTTCAGTCTGGCCGAAGAAGGCTACGTGGTTCCGGTGCAGCAGTTCATCGACCAGATGGAAGACCCGGAAGCCTTCGTGTCGGACTTCTACGAAAGCCTGATGGTCAACAGCGTCGATGAGGAAGGCACGATCTGGTCGATTCCGTTCCAGCGCAGCACGCCCATCCTCTATTACAACAAGGACATGTTTAGAGAGGCCGGCCTCGATCCCGAACAGCCGCCGCGCAACCGCGATGAACTGGTCGAGTACGCGCAGAAGCTGACGCTGCCGAATGGCGAGCGCTGGGGCCTGATGGTGGCGATTGCGGGCGACTTCCCCATCTGGCTGTTCCAGAGCTTCGTGATGGCCAACGGGCAAAATCTGGTCGAGGAAAGCCCGGCCAAGGTTTATCTGAACACGCCCGAAGCGGTGGACGCGCTGAAATTCCTGATCGACCTCGGCTCGACCTATCGCGTGCAGCCTGAGGGCGGAACCTCGTGGGGCGACACGCCGACCGCTTTCACCAGCGGGCAGGCGGCCATGATCTACCACACCGTCGGCAGCCTGACCAGCATCCTCCAGAATGCGGATTTTGAAGTCGGCGTCGGCTATCTGCCATCCGGCCCGGCGGGCGAGGATGGCACCGGCTACGGCACACCGACCGGCGGCGGCAACCTGTACATTTTCGCCAACAGCACGCCCGAAGAGCAGGAAGCGGCATGGAAGTGGGTGCAGTTCCTGGCCTCGCCGGAAATTCAGGCCGACTGGGGCGCAAAGACCGGCTACATCGCCGCGCGCCGCAGCGCATGGGAAACCGACATCCTGCAGGAACTGGTGGCCCAGTATCCGCAGTACGCCGTGGCCCGCGACCAGCTTGAAATCGCCGGCAAGGAATTCACGTCCTACCGCGCCATCGACGTTCAGAACATCATCAATAACACCGTGAGCAGCATTCTGGCCGGCGAGCGCACCGACATCGAAACCGCGCTGGCCGAAGCGCAGGCGCAGATCGATTCGCTCCTCGCCGAATACCAGTAACCGTACGTTCGCTGCCGGCCCTCGTCACAACACGGCGGGGGCCGGCGGCCTGAAATTCTGAAGGACGTTTATGGCGGGTACGGCCCAGACGCGCGCCGCTACCGATGCCGGAATGGCGATCGCGCGACCGCGCAAGTCATTGCTGCAAATCCTCTTTCCCTACCTGCTGATCGCGCCGACGCTGATTCTGGTGGTGATGTTCACCATCTGGCCTGCCGGGCAGTCGGTCATCAGCAGCCTTTACCGCCCGCCGCGCATGGCGACCGGCGAACCGACTTTCGTCGGCCTGCAAAACTACATCGACCTGTTCGACCCGACGCATTACATCGGCTCGAATTTCACGCAGGTCATCATCAACACGCTCATCTTCACGTTTGCGACGGTGCTGGTCGCCGTACCGCTGGCGCTGATCTTCGCGCTGCTGCTCAACCGCCGCATTCGTGGGCTGGCGCTGTGGCGCTTTGGCCTGTTCTACCCGGCGCTGCTGCCGCTGATCGGCGCGGCGAGTATCTGGGCGTTCATCTACTCGGACACCGTCGGCCTGCTCAATACCATCCTGCGTTCGTTCGGCCTGAGCGGGCAGAACTGGATCGGCAACGCGAATCTGGTGCTCGGCTCGGTGATCGTCGTCAACATCTGGAAGCAGGTTGGCTACTACATGATCTTCTATCTGGCAGGGCTGCAGGGCATCCCGCGCGATTTTTACGAGGCCGCCGAAATCGAAGGCGCGTCGACGCTGCAACAGGTCTACTATCTGACGCTGCCGCTGCTGCGCCGCACGACGCTGTTCATCATGATCATCGCCTTCACCTTTGGCTTCCAGACGGTCGAGCAGCTTCAGGTGCTCGGCGGCGGCGGGCCCGGCGTGCGCAGCAACATGATCCTGTACTACATCTTCCAGAACATTCAGGAACGCCGCAACGCAGGCTACGTCAACGCCATGACCGTCATTCTGGTGTTGATCCTGCTGGTGTTCACCGTGTCGAATTTCCTCATTTTCGAGCGGGAGGAAAAATCATGACCCGGCGGCGCACATGGGCCAGCCGCCTCGCCGACGCGGCAATCATCACGGTTTCCATCATCTGGATGCTGCCGCTTTTCTTCGCGATCCTGATGAGCTTCCGCCCGCAGCGCGACCCGATCACCAACGGCAATATCTTCTTCGGCTCGACGCTGACTCTGGCCAACTATATGTCCGCGTGGGAAGTCGCGCCGTGGCCGGCGCATTACGCCAACAGCATCATCTTCGTCGTTGGCGTGCTGGTGGTGCAGGTCTTTACGATCACGATGGCCGGTTACGCCTTCGCCCGCCTGCGCTTCCCCGGCCGCAACCTGCTGCTGGGCATCGTGCTGCTGCAAATGATGATCCCGACCGGCGTGCTGCTGGTGCAAAACTTCGCCACCATCCGCACGCTGGGCCTGTACGACACGCAAATCGCCATGATGGTTCCGTACTGGGGATCGGCCTTCGGCACGCTGCTGATGCGTCAGGCGTTCCGCGAAGTGCCGTATGAACTGGAAGAAGCGGCGCGCATCGACGGCGCGAACTGGGCCCAGATCATGCGGCATGTCTATATCCCGCTCACCATTCCGTCTTATGTCGCTTTCGCGCTGGTGTCCATCAGCAGCCACTGGAACGAGTTTCTATGGCCGTTCATCGTCACGCGCTCGGCCCACGTGCAGCCGCTGACGGTCGGGCTGAACAAGCTCTACCAGACGTCCGATGTCGGCGCGCTGTATGGCCAGTTGATGGCGGGCACGCTGATGGTGATCGCCCCGCTGGTCATCCTGTTCATCCTCTTCCAGCGACGGTTCATTGAGAGCTTTGCATCGAGCGGGATTAAGTGACGGCAACGCTCGCCGCCGGCAGCCTGACGCCGCAATCTGGTGGTACACTATGGCAGTTGCATGGTTGGCGACCGTTCCATCAGGAAAGAGATTCGCGCGGCCAGCCGTGCTCGTTGTTTGTCCGCCAGTCTGTCCCTGAACCCGGAACCGGGAGAAGGCTTTACGGCGAGGGATAACGCCTCCCGATGCGTCAGTTTTTCCACGAACTCCCGCGCAGCAAATTCGTTCGCGATACCGTCGTGCTGCAAATTGGCCGCGCCGGCGCGACGGCGCTCAGTTTTGTCGCTCTGTGGCTAACGATCCGACTGATGGGCGTCGAGCATTACGGCGTCTGGAAACTGACGCTGGCGCTGGTCGCTATCTGGCAGACGCTCGACATCAGCGGCGTCGGACAGGTGACGTCGACCCGTCTGGCCATCGCCGTTGGCAAGCGCGACGAGGGCGAACTGCGCGATTTGCTGGCGTTTTACGTCAAGGTCGTGCTGGCGTGGGCGCTGCTGAGCGTCATCGTGCTGTTCGCCGCCGGCCCGTGGCTTTCGGCGCAGCTTTACGATGGCGACACGCGGGTAGGCCAACTGGCCGCATGGTTCTCGCTCACGCTGGCCGCCGATGCGCTCTATACGATGGTGATCGTCAGCCTGCAAAGCCGTCGCCTGATGCGCCAGCTCGCCGTGCTGCACAATCTCAACCAGCTCGCGCTGTTCGTCTGCATCGTCGTGGCCATGCTGGTGCAGGCGTCGCCCGAAAGCATGGTCGTGGCGCGGCTGGTGCATTCCTATGGCACGATGCTGCTGGCGTTCGTCATCTACACGCGGCTGCGCGCCGAGGACGGGCTGCGCTTCCCCGGCCTGCCGGATATCTTCCGGCGGGCGCGCACGGTGTCCGTGCGGCCCTACTGGCGTTCCGGCGTCGCCATGGCGCTGGACAAAAATCTGGGCAACCTGTTCACTCAGGGGCCGGTGGCGCTGGTCGGCGCGCTGGCAGGCGAGACGGCTGCAGGGCTGCTCGGCGTCGGCATCGACGTGATCGCCCGGTCAAGCCTGCTGACGGGGCCGGTGCTCGAAAACGTGCAGGCGGTCGTGCCTCAGGCGGTGGGCCGGCGCGACCTGACCGGGCTGCGGCGCAATTTCCGGCGCGTGCTGATCGCCATGAGCGCCGCCGCGCTGGTGTTCTATGGCGCGCTGGCGCTGCTGGCCCCGGTCGTCGTGCCGCTGGTCTTTGGGGACGAGGCCGAACCCGCCGCGCCGGTCGTGGTCATTCTGGCGTTGTTCGGCGCGTTGTCGGCGGTCGGCGGGTTGTTCGGCCCGGTCTACCGCGCTTTCGACCTTGTGCGCGAGGCGCTTGCCATCAAGGTGGTGGTGATGGCGCTCGGCCTGCCGCTGGGCGCGCTGCTGGTATCGCAGGCGGGCGCAACCGGCGGCGCGTGGATGATTAACTTTCTGTTTCTGGTATCCATCGCCCTGACGGCGGCCATGCTGCTGCCGGTGCTAACGGGGCGAACGAAGGACGCGCTGCAGGATGCTTCGCCATGAATTCGCTTAAACGCGCTTTGCGCCAGTCGCCGCTTCGAGCGCCCTACCTGTGGCTGGCAAACAGCTACCGCGCGCTGCGGCGGCTGTTCGTCTACCCGTCTACAGCGCGGGTCGGCGTGGTGGACTACGACGAATACTGGGAGAAAAAGGCCCGTCAGGGCATGGGACAGCTGTCGCGCTGGCGTCTGCGCCGGGCGCAGGTGTTCGCCTCGCTGGTGGAGCCGGGCGACCGCGTGCTCGATCTTGGCGTGGGCGATGGCGCGCTGCTGAAATACCTGATCGACCACCGGGGCGTGCAGGGGGTCGGCGTCGATGTCTCGCCCAGCGCGGTCGAATTCTGCCGGGCGCAGGGGCTGGACGTCATTCTGGCCGATGTCAACCGGCCCATCAACGAGTTCGTGCGCGAGCCGGTCGATTACATCATCTGCTCGGAAATCATCGAGCATCTGCCCGATCCCGAAGCGCTGCTGAACAGCCTGCGCCCGCTGGCGCGCAAGGCGATCATCGTCTCCATTCCCAACACCGGCTTCTACCACCATCGCCTGCGCCTGCTGTTCGGGCGCTTTCCCCTGCAGTGGGTCGTCACACCGGGCGAGCACCTGCGCTTCTGGACGCGCGCCGATTTTCACTGGTGGGCGCGGCAGATGCGTTTTCGGATTGCCCGCGAGGTTCCATACGAAGGCACGCCGGGGCTGAAAAACTGGCTGCCCGGCCTGTTCGCCGCCGCGTTCGTCTTCGTGCTGCACGACGCCGATTCCGCAGGGTGACGCGCCACCACTCCAACCTCTGTATCGCCCGGCGCGCCGGCTTGTGCCATGGCGCACAAGCAGATGAAAAATAACCGAATTTCACCGTCCGGAGGGTGTGTTCGCCACGTCTTCTGATTTATGCTGTTGTATACGGAATTCATAACCATAACCTGATACAATGGCGACATTAGCGTCAGACAGAGAAGAACCGGCAGGGACATGAGAATACTGATCATCGGCGGTACCCGTAACCTTGGGTTCCACCTCGCGCATGCATTGCTCGATGCAGGGCACGAACTCACGATTCTGAATCGCGGCAAAAGCCGCGACGACCTGCCCGCGAAGGTCGAGCGGCTGCGCGCCGACCGGACAGACGTCGCCCAGCTTGAAGCGGCGCTGGCCGGGCGCACGTTCGATGTCGTTGTCGATAACGCACTCTACACCGGGCGCGAAGCCGACGAAGCGGTGCGCCTGCTGAACGGGCGCACCGGCCATTACATCTTTCTCAGCACGGGGCAGGTCTATCTGGTTCGTGAGGGGCTTGAGCGCCCCTACCGCGAAGAGGACTACGCCGGGCGGCTGATGCCCGCGCCCAAACCGACGACGTTCGCCTATGAGGAATGGAATTACGGCATGGGCAAGCGTCAGGCTGAAGACCGTCTGGCCGAGGCGTGGGAGACGGACGGCTTTCCTTACACGGCGCTGCGCCTGCCGATGGTCAACAGCGAACGCGACCATTTCAACCGGCTCTACAACTACGTGCTGCGCCTGAAGGACGGCGGGCCGATTCTCGTGCCGACGACGCCGAATTATCCCCTGCGCCATGTCTATGTCGGCGATGTCGTCAAGGCCATCACCACCCTGATCGAAACCGGCCTCGGCAAAGGACGGGCGTATAACATCGCTCAGGACGAAACCGTCACGCTCGACGCCTTTCTGGAGCTGCTCGGCGATATCCTCGGCGTCCAACCCTACGTTCTGCGCGTCAGGCGCGACCTGCTGGAAGCCAACGGTTTCCTGCCCGACTGCTCGCCCTTCAGCGAGCGCTGGATGTCGGAGATGGACAACCGGCGCAGCAAGGAAGAACTGGGGCTGGTATACACGCCGCTACGAACGTATCTGGAACAGATCGTGCGCTATTACGAGGAGCACCAGCCGCCGCGCCCCGCGAGCTACCGCCGCCGCCACGCGGAAAAGGCGCTGGCGCTGGAAGTGCAGCAGGGCTAGCAAGGCCGCCCTGCACGAAACCGGATATAGTGACACGATGGCGCGAAAGATCTTTCGCGCCATCGTGTCTACTTAGACCGCTAACTCCAACCGCCTCACTTCACGGTTGCGCTTCGGCTACGGGTTCGTCCAGAAACTCGGTGATGATCGGCACGAGCAGGTTGGTGCGGTTCATCATCACGCCCAGATGCGTCGTGCCGGGCAGGATCGCCAGCCGGGCATTCGGCAAACCGGCGATATCGCCGTTGACGCCGCCACCCAGCATGCGGAATAACTCGACGGCGTTTTCCGGCGTGACAACATCGGCATCGCCAAAGACCAGCAGCGTTGGCGCTGTGATCGACCCAGCGGGCCAGTCGAACGTCTGCCGGTCGAGATCGACCAGTTTATCGAACAGCGTGGCGAAGTTATCCGGGTGCGGCGAAAGCTGGCGATACAGATCGACCACCGGGCTGCCCTCGAACATTTCCGGCGTCATGCTGTCCAGCATCTCCTGAAACCCCGGCTGGTAACCGGCGCTGGTGAAGGTCGCAGAGGCGACGACCAGCTTATCGACCCGTTCCGGGTGGCGCAGCGCCATCTGCAGGGCAACCCCGCCGCCCATCGAATAGCCGAAGATGTCAGCCCGCTCGACGCCGATTTCGCCCATCAGCGCGGCGACATCATCGGCCATGTGCTCGTAGCGCAGCGGGCGATCGATATCGGCGGTGCGGCCATGCCCCTGCAACTCAACGGCAATGACCTGCCTGCTTTCGGCCAGACGCGAGATGAGGTCGCCCATCAGCGGGATGTTCATGTACGCGCCGTGCAGCGCCACCAGCGGCTCACCCTGGCCGTAAATTTCGTAGTACATCTCCAGACCATTGACCGATGCGTATCCGGTTTGAACGGGTGCGTTGGTCATTGCGACTTCTCCACCTTCCTGCCCCGGCTGTTCCTGCGCGAGCGTAACGAATGTGGTTGCCAGAAAAATCCCGGCAACCACGACAGCGGCCATAACCGGCTTGCGTAACATATCAGGCCTCCCGACGCTGATGCCGGACAGGCGGCGCTAAAGGGTTTTGAGCAGCTCGCTCAGCCGATCCCAGCTATCGGTCGCGCCTTCTTCCATGCCCGATTGCAACATGCCGTCGCGGTCTTCGACGGACTGAAACACCGATGTATCGGTGACGTGGGTCTTGCCATCGCGCTCTTCCAGCACCACGGTTTCGAGCAGGACGTGGCCGGGCATTCCCTCGTACTCGAAGGTGAAGACCAGCCGTTCGGGCGCGACGACATCGTGATATACGCCGTGGAACGCATCCTCGCTGCCGTCGGGGTTGCTGTGGACGTAGCGCCAGATCCCGCCCGGTCGCACCTCCATTTTGTCGACGGTCGTCTCGCTACCGCGCGGGCCCCACCATTTCGGAACCAGCGTAGGGTCCGTAAATGCCCTGAACACCAGCTCGCGGGGCGCATCGAAGTCGCGCGTCAGGATGATGCTTTGTGTTCCCGGTTCAGCGATCACGTTTAGCTTGCTCACGTCGTTTCTCCTCTGCTTTCAATTCTTCCAGAACGGCATCGAGGCGGTTATACCGGTCGTGCATCAGGCTGCGATAGGACTCCAGCCAGCGGTCGAGTTCGGTAAGCGGCTCAAGTCGCAGTTCGTACCAGCGGCGCTGAGCATCCTGCCGAACGTTGACCAGCCCCGCTTCGCGCAGCACGCGCAGATGCTTTGAAACCAGCGGTTGGCTGATCTCGAGCAGGTCGACCAGTTCGCCGACCAGACGAGGCCGTTCGCGGAGCAAATCGAGAATGCGTCTTCGGGTCGGGTCGGCTAACGCCTCGAATACTGTTGGCATGCTCTCAATATAACCCATTGGTTATATAACCGTCAAGTTATAAAAGTGAAACAGGACAAACCGGCGGCAACCATACCCGATCTGTGGCCGGCAGGAAAAGCTGCGAATGTATGGCCGGCTAGTCGACTCCTCTGCCGCGCAGGACATAGCGCACGCCAGCGACGGCGAGCAGGATGGCAGGGCCGACGCAGCAGACGACCTGCGCGAACACGCCGCCGCGCGCCCCCGCGAACAGCCAGAGCGAGCCGAGCGCCTGAAAGAAAAGGTCGTAGAGAAAGTTCCACGCGGGGATGACGACCGTCTGCACCAGCCATTCGACGGCGTTGGAGGTCGGCGCGGTGACGCCCGGCGACAGCGTCGCCACCGGCACGGGCGTGATGCCATCCGGCAACGGATCACCAAAGGGGGTGGCGGTCACGAAAATGACGCCGGGAGATTGCGCCTCGCCCAGTGGAACCGGCGTCGGAAAGGGCGTCGGCGTGGGTGCGGTGATGGCAGTCAGGTTGCACGCGGTGACCAGAACGATCAGAAGCGGGAATAAAAGCAGGACACGACGCCGCATTATGCCTCAGGGAATCAGGGTTGGGATCAGGTCTAGCATACGCGAAAGCCTGCCCACGCGCAACAATAGTTTTTGTAAGGTTCGGGCGCGGCCAGAGCCACACGCCGGGCATTAGTCCGGGGCGGCTTCGGTGGCTTCGGGCGTGGTCTGGCCGCCGGTCAGTTCGATATCGGTGAACGTGCCGGCGACGTTGACGGTGGGCGGCGTCGCGCCTTCGGCGTCCGGGGCCAGCGCTTCGGCGGCGAAGGCGAAACTCCCGGCAATGATTTCCCCGGCCCTGTCGAGCGTGAAAGTTCCCTCGACGCGTTTGTTGTAATCGACGCGCTCACGCCGGTCGAGCGGGCCGCTGATTTTGCCGTGCCACACCTGAGCCGCCACGCCCTGATCGACCGGATCCATTGCGCCGGTGATGATGTCATACGTGCCCGGTTCCAGCTCCAGCGGGAACAGGATGACGACGCTGTAGCGCGTGTCGCCGTCGTCCTGCCAGAAGGCCAGCTCGTAGTGTTCGGGCAGCGTCACGTTGCCGATCTGCTGTTCGGCGACAATCGTATAGGCCACTTCGCCGGGCGGCATGCCGAGCGACACTTCGCCGATGACGTCCACGGTGAAATTCACTTCTTCAGTCGAAAGGACGCCGCCGGTATCGACATCCGGCGATGGCAGAACATCCGGCGCTTCGATCTTGGCCGCGGCTTCTCCGCCACAGCCCGCCAGCGCGGTGACCGCCAGCCACAAGGCGGGAACGAATAACAGCCGTCTGAGCATATTCACTGGAACTCCTGCCTGACCGGAACCGCCTCGCTTGGCGGCCCGGCGCGTTCGAGGGAGAAAAAGAGCGCACTCCTCATGCTGGCAGGAAATGCGCTCGTCGAAACTCAACGACTGTTCTGTCGTCGCTCGCCGCCATCCCCGGAGGTCAGACCGCCGTCAGCAGCAGCGGTTTGCCCTTCGTGATGACAATCGTGTGTTCGTACTGGGCCGAGGGCGCGCCGTGCGGGGTTCGCAGCGTCCAGCCATCGGGCGCGGTGATCACGCGGCCAACGCCCGGCGTCAGAAACGGCTCAATCGTCAGCACCATGCCTTCGACCAACGGCTGGCTGGCCCGCTTGGTGAAGTAATTCGGCACGTTGCGCGGCTCTTCGTGCAGCCTGCGCCCGATGCCGTGACCGCCCAGTTCGCGGATGATGTTGAAGCCGCTGCGCTGCGCTTCGATTTCAACCGCCCTGCCGATGACGTTGATCCGCTTGCCGGCCGTAACCGCATCCAGCGCGCGTTCGAGCGCGGCCATCGTCGCATTGCACAGGCGCTGGTTTTCCTCGCTGACGGGTGGAACGGGGATGCTCGCGCCGCTGTCGGCAAAATAGCCATCCAGTTCCGCCGAAACGTCGATATTCACCAGATCGCCGGGCTGCACCTTGCGGTCGCCGGGGATGCCGTGCGCGGCCTCGTCGTTGATGCTGATGCAGGTCGCGCCGGGGAAGTTGTACATCAGTTGCGGCGCGGAGCGCGCGCCGTGCTTGGCCAGAAAAGCCGCGCCAATCGCGTCCAGTTCGGCGGTGGTGATGCCGGGACGCAGCGCCTCCTGCATGGCCTTGATCGTCAGGCCGACGATGCGGCCAATACGCATCAGGCCCTGCAGGTCTTCTTCAGAACCGACAGTCATGCCAATTACTCCGATCTCAGGCCGGGTTGTTGCGAGGCCACGACGCCGGAACCGCATCCCCGCCCGCACTACGGCTGGCGGGCCACCGGCGTGATGGGAACATTGCGTTTGCCCGTGAACGCCGCAAGCATAGCATATTGCGATACATATGAACAGCCATGCTTTGACGACCGGCCCACTCTGGACATTTCGCGCGCCAGATGGGAAGATTGGAAGGTGTTACGAATGAGATGACCGCGTGAGGTTATGACGGCTGACAGCACTCGAATCGAACTGAAACCGCTGAAAATCGGCAATATCACCATCGAAACGCCGCTGACGCTCGCGCCGATGGCCGGGCAAACCAACCGCGCCTTTCGCGTGCTGTGCCGCGAAATCGGCGACTGCGGCCTCGTCTGCACGGAGTTGATCAGCAGCAAGGCGATTCATTATCGCAACGCCAAGACGTTCAAGATGTTCGACTGGTCGCCCGACGAAAGCCCGTTCGCCGTGCAGCTTTTCGGCGGCGAGCCGGACGTGATGGCCGAGGCGGCCCGCATCGTGGTCGATCACGGCGCGAACATCGTCGACATCAACATGGGCTGCTGGGTCCCGAAGGTCGCCCGCAGCGGCGGCGGGGCTGTGCTGCTGAAAGACGTCTGCACGGCGACGGCGGTCGTCGAGGCGGTGGTAAAAACGGTTGAGGGGCCGGGGACGGTCAAGGTTGCCGCGGGCGGGGGGCAGAAAAACCCGACCCCCGGTCACGTCCTTGCTTTTTAAAAAACACACAACGCCCAACACA